>JALYZW010000287.1 GCA_030945725.1 Verrucomicrobiota bacterium
CCGATACGGCCTATGCGCGGAGACGATCTCCATAACGATTTATGTTCGAGACTCGCTTTGGAAGAGAAGAAATAGGGGTCATGTCTTTATTCTTGTTATGAATGGCTTATTCGTTCGGACGGTCGCAATGTGGCGGGACGGTGGTTTACACAGACGCCTTAAACCGGCAAAGCGTGAACGAGAACGGTACCTTGACCGGCTACACCCCCGACGGAGTCAACCAGTATACGAGCGTCAACGGACGAGGGCTGGGTTGCGACGGCAACTTCAATCTGACCGGGTACAATGGAAGCAGTTTCGGCTATGATGCGCAAAACCACCTGATGAGCGCGAGCGGGGCGGGTGCCAGTATGCAATGTGTGACCGCTTGGGCCGGTGCGTGAAGCGAACCCTGAGCGGAGCCGAAGGATCATCTACAGTCGTTACCGCTTATGACGGCTGGAAGCCGATTTTCGACGAGCACGAATGGAACGGGGCCTGGTTTGCCTGGAATGTCTACGGGTCTGGGCAGGACGAGATCCTTTGGCGCCGGCTGTTGCTCCGTTGACACCGGTGGCGGGGAATGTTATCGGTCGCGCCAACTCTGAATGCGGTTCTCAATAGTCAGGTGTTGGTTCTCAATCGCCTTTGGCAGGCGGTGAATATTTGCTCGGCCCGCCGGGCTTTTGCCTTGGTCTACCAAGGCCATGCGCAGATCGTTTCGTCCGATCTCGAGAACAATTTTCTGACCCACGATTTCGCGAGCTGGCGCGATTTTTCCGCGACCGCGCCGGAGCCGGAGATGGTGACCACGATCTCGTGGAAGATCCGGGTGCCGCGGGTGATTGTGCTGCTGCTTTTCGATCGGCTCCCGAAGAAGGAAGTGAAGTTTACGCGCCACAATGTCTTCGAGCGCGACAAGAATACCTGCCAGTATTGCGGGAAGGTTTTCGATCGCAGCGAACTGAATCTGGATCACGTTTTGCCGCGTGATAAAGGCGGCCTAACGACCTGGGAAAACGTGGTCTGCTCGTGCATCCCGTGCAATACGCGCAAAGGAAACCGGCTCGCCCACGAGGTGCATATGCATTTGATCCAGAAGCCGAAGCGGCCGAAGTGGCGCCCGTTTGTGCACGTGACGTTTTCGTCGCAGCAGCACGAGAGTTGGCGGCACTTTGTGGATTTGGCCTACTGGAATGTTGAGCTGAGCGACTGAGGGCGTAACCGCGCAGGACGCGGATTTTTCGCGGATGGAGGGGACGAGGCTGCGGAGGATTGAATTTGGAAGCCAGAAAACCAGAAAAGAGAACTCAGATGTCGTTTCTGGATTCCTGGGTTCTAAATTCGTTTTCTCCTTAAAGAACTTTCACATGTTCGCGCCGAGCCTCTTCGGCGTGGTAACGGGATCCCTCGACTTCGCTCGGGATGACGGAGTTGTTGTTTACGTCTGTCCGCTCGCGTGCGGTCACGCTCTGATAGTCGCCGACCACAGTCCGCAATCCGCGGTGAAAATCCGGCGAGAGCGCTTTTCGACGGTTAACGCAATGCGTTCAGGATCGGTTGTGGATACACGCCGAGAACGATGATCCCGATCATCAGCAAGATCATCGCAAACCGGGACAACGCGCTGACGGGGATGGCTGCCGCGTCGCTCGTGGAACTCTCCCAGTACATCGCGCGGACGAGCTTGAGGTAATAGTAGAATCCGCACGCGACGGTCACGACACCTGCGGCGGCGAGTGCAACCTGGTGTGTGCGCACCGCGGCATCGAAGATGTAGAACTTGCCCAGAAAACCGACCGTGAACGGCACCCCGGCGAGGGACGCCATGGCAAGCAGCATGGCAAAGGCGAGAAAGGGCGAGCGTTTTGCGAGGCCGTTGAAGTCTTTGATTTCGTCGCCGGTTTGCTGACCGACGACGACTAGAACCGCGAAGCTGAGCATCGTCATGAAGAGGTAACCGGCGAGATAGAAACTGACGGCGGCGCCGGCCAGCGAGACGACTCCGATGAGAAGATAACCTGCGTGCGCGATGCTGGAATAGGCGAGCAGGCGCTTCAAGTTACTCTGCGGAAGAGCCGCAAAATTGCCATAGATGAGGGTGAGAAACGCGATGCCGACGAGGAGCTTCTGCACTTGCGGCATGATGAAGAACGGTTGCAGAACCCGAAGGAGAACGACGAAGCCCGCGGCTTTCGAGCCGACCGAGAGAAAGGCGGTGATCGGGGTGGGCGCGCCTTGATATACGTCCGGCACCCAGATCTGAAATGGAACGGCGGCGATTTTGAAACCGAGGGCGACCAGCACTAATGCGATCCCGAAAAGTGCGGGCGCGCGGTCGACTCCGGCGGCGAGGACAACCCCGATGCGTGCGAGATTCGTCTCGCCGGTAACTCCGAAAATCCAGGTGATGCCGTAGACGAGGAAGCCGGTGGAGAGCGCGCTGAGGATCAGGTATTTTACTCCCGCTTCGAGCGTGAGCGGATTGCGACGGGTAAAGGTGACGAGGACGTAAAACGACATCGTCACGACTTCGAGGGAAACGAAGATCATGATGAAATCGATCGCCGAGGCCATCCACATCAGGCCGGCGCAGGTGAAGATGGGCAGCGCGAAAAATTCTCCCAGCCCGGATTGATGCGTCGCGCCGTGGACCGACTGCCGCAGGACCGGCGCGTAGTCGATCATCATGATCAGGACGAAGATCGTGGTGCCGAGCGCGAAGCGTTTGAAGAAGATGGCGAGCGGATCGGCGGCGTAGAAATGCCAGAACCCGGTAGCCGCGGCGGTTGCCGGTGGTGGCGCGATGAAGAAAGTCCCGATGAAGAGCGCGGTCAGCCCGACAATGCCCGAAACGGCAAGAACGCGTTTGTCGATCCGGTCGGCGAACGCTTCGACCAAGAGCAAAGCGAGGCCGAGAATGACCGCGGCAAACTCTAATGACGCCGCGGGGATCATGGCTGCTTCGCGGCGGCGCGAGCCGACGGCGGTTTGAAGGTTGGACTGATCAGCCGCACGAAGGCTTGTGGGAAGAATCCGATCCAGAGTGAGACGACGACAAGCAATGCAACCGGCCCGCGCGGGGTGCGACTCGCGATTGGCAATTTAGCGAGCGTTTCGTTGAGTGGTCCCATGAACGTGGCGCGATAAGCGCGCAGCATGTAAACCGCTGAAATAACTACGCCCCACAACGCGAGCACGGTCGCGACCTGGAAGATGTGAAAACGCTCGAGATCGGCCCCGTCGCGGAAAGCGCCGAAGAGGACCATCACCTCCGCGGAGAAATTTGCGAACCCCGGCAGGCCGATCGCGGCGAAGGCGCCCAAGCCGAAGGCGAGGCCGGCGAACGGCATGATTTTCGCGAGACCTCCCAGTTCCGAGAGGACGAGCGTGCCGGTGCGGCGACGAACTTCGCCAGCGATGCCGAAAAGCAACGCGATCGACAATCCGTGCGCGAAGATGAGGATCGCTGCGCCATTCGTCCCCGCGATGTTCGCGGCCGCGATGCCAAGGAAGATGTAGCCCATGTGCATCACGCTTGAGTAACCGAGCATCCAATCGAGGCGCTTCTGCGCGATCGTGACGAGTCCGACGTAGATGATGTTGCCGAGAAGCAGGACGATGAGGAGCCAGGTCCAGTGGCGCGCGCCCTCGGGCAGAAGCGGCAGCGCAAGGCGGAGCAACCCGTAAAGCCCAAATTTCTTCAGCACGCCGGCGTGCAGCATCGCGGCCGGCGCAGGCGCAGAGGCGTACGCCTCCGGCGCCCAGGTGTGGAAAGGGAAGAGCGAGATCAGGATTCCAAAACCGATCAGCAAGAGCAGGTAGATCTGGCGTTGCGCATCGCCTGGGATCTGGCCGGCGGCGGCGGCGGCCTGGAGAGCGCGGAAATCGAAACTCCGCGCGGCTTCCGGCACACTGCGATAGAGCAGGATCAGGCCGAGCAGCAGGATAAAACTGCCAGTGGCGAGGTAGATCGTCACCTTCCAGGCGGCGGCGTATCGGTCTCCGCTTCCCCAGATTCCAATGAGCAGAAACGTCGGGATTAAGGCGAGCTCGTGGAAGGCGTAGAAGAAGAAAAGATCGATGGACAGAAACGCGCCGAGCGCGCCGCCGGAGATGAGGAGCAGACACGCATAAAACGCATTCGGACTGCGCTCGATGTCGCCCGCGAACCAAATCGCCGCGAGCGTGACAAGCGACGTCAACACGACCATGACGAGGCTCAGTCCGTCGACGCCGAGAGTGAAGTTCAGTCCCCACTCGGCGCTGATCGGAAACGTGCTGACAAATTGGAAGGCGCGACGGCCTGATTCAAATTCGAGGAACAGGAAGAACGTCGCGAGGAGCGTAAACGTAGCGGCCCACAGCGCAGTGCGCCGCGCCGGCGCGCCGAGCAGGATCGCGATCGCAGCGATGATCGGACAAAGAACGATGAAGAGCAGCATTAGCGGAAAACAGTCAGGTAGATCAGGCCGATGATCCCAAGGCCGAACAAAAACGAGTAGGCTTGCAGATTGCCGACCTGCAAGAGCCGCAGCACGGAACCAATGCCCCACACCCCTCTGCTCGCGCCGCCCACGCCGATGACATCGATGATCCAGCGATCGAAGAAGGCGGCGATTTTCGCCAGGAGGTCCTGTGTGACGGCGATGAGCCAGCCGTAGAACTGGTCGAAATAGAGGCGTTGCCGCAGCGG
>JALYZW010000107.1 GCA_030945725.1 Verrucomicrobiota bacterium
TGCGCGATCTGCTTCTCTGCCCGCCGGACCATTATGGCATCGAATACGAAATCAATCCGTGGATGAGCCGCTCGCGCGCCGCCGATGTGCCGCTCACTCAAGCGCAATGGAAAGGCCTGCACGCGAAACTTTCGGAGTTGCACGCGCGGATCGAATTGATCCAGCCGCAGCCGCGGCTTCCCGACATGGTTTTCACCGCGAACGCCGGCCTGACCGTCGGCCGCCGTTTCGTGCCCAGTAATTTTCGACACCAGGAGCGGGCGGGCGAAGCGCCGTTCTTCGCGCAGTGGATGGAGGAACGCGGATACGAGATCGTTTGGCTTCCGGCGGAGTTGTATTTCGAAGGCGAAGGCGACGCGCTCTTCAGCGGCGACGTGCTTTTCTGCGGCTACAAATTTCGTTCCGACATCAATTCGCACCGCGCTGTGGCTGACATCTTCGGGTGCCTTGTCATCTCTGTCGAGCTGGTCGATCCGCGCTTTTACCATCTCGACACCTGCTTCTGCCCGCTGCCGGATGGAGGCGCGTTTTGGTTTCCAGAGGCGTTCGATGAATACGGTCAGCGCGCGATCCGCGAGCACGTCGGTGATCTGATCGACGTGCCGGAAGAAGAAGCGCGGCATTTTTCCTGCAACGCAGTGGTCCTCGAGCGCGACATCGTTCTGCCGGAAGGCGCGCCGAACCTCGTGCGCAAACTAGAGGAACGCGGCTATCGCTGTCACCCGCTGCCGATGACGGAATTCCTGAAAGCGGGCGGCGCGTGCAAATGTCTCACCATGTTCATGCCGCAACGCGATAAGGCCGGCTAGCGGCCGTGGATCACGAGACGTCGGTTTCGTGTTCCATCGCTCACGGTGTCATCCCGAGGCGCGAAGACGGCGAGGGATCTCGCATCGGCACGGCTGGCGATCGAGAGGGATCACGCTCGCTTCGGCCGCCGCCGTTCCACAGTTCGTAAGCGCACCGCGAGTGGGCGAGGTCCCTCGCCGTCTGCGCGACTCGGGATGACGACAGCGACGCGTGCCGCGTCGCGTCACTTCGCGCGCTCGCGTTTTCGCCTCAGCTCCCCCTCGATCTTCCCGAGCGGCAAGCAGTTCACCACATCCTCTTTCGTCAGCCATCCTTTCCGCGCCACGCCGATCCCGAACCATAATTCCTGCAGCCGCTCCGTCCGGTGCGCATCCGGATTGATGACGCACTTCACTCCCTTTTGTTTCGCGAGCGGCCACCAGCGCCAGTCCAGGTCGAGCCGCTTCGGCGCCGCGTTGATCTCGATCCACGTCCCCGTTTCGGCCGCCGCTTCGATCACCGCCGGAATGTCGATCGCATACGGCTCGCGGCGCAATAACAGACGCCCCGTCGGATGCGCCAGCATCGTCACGTAAGGATTGCTCATCGCGCGGATGACGCGCTCCGTCATTTCCGCCTGAGGCAAATTGAAGGCGGAATGAACCGAAGCGACCACGTAATCGAGATTCGCCAGCGTCTCGTCGTCGAAGTCGAGCGAACCGTCGCGCAGAATGTCGCACTCGATTCCCGAAAACACGCGAAAATCCTCGAACTCGCGATTCAATTTCCGGATCGCGGCGATCTGCGCCCGCAGCCGCGCGCGGTCGAGACCGTGAGCCTGAATCGAGCTGCGGCTGTGGTCCGCAATCCCGAGATATTGGAGCCCCAGTGCCTGCGCCGCGGCCGCCATTTCTTCGAGCGTGTTGGTCCCGTCACTCGCGCTCGTGTGGCAATGAAATGTGCCGCGTAAGTTTTCTTTCTCGATTAACCGCGGCAGCTGTCCTGTTTCGGCCGCGGCAAATTCGCCGCCATTCTCGCGCAGCTCGGGCGGGATAAAATCCAAATCAAGCGCGCGGTAAAGTTCCGCTTCTTCACGCACGTCCGGGATCTCGGTCGCGACTCGCCGTTTTCTTTTCGCGCCTTCTGCCACCGGCGCCGGCGCAAATCGGTACTCATTCAACGTCCATCCGCGCTGGAGCGCCCGGCTACGCAACACGACATTGTGTTCCTTGCTCCCGGTAAAGTAATTCAGCGCGTACGGATATTCGGCCGCGCTCACGACCCGCAGATCGCACTGAATGCCGGAGCCCAAACGCACGCTCGTTTTCGTCGCACCCTGCACGATCACCGAGTCGACCAGCGGATGCTTCAAGAACGCCGCAGTGATCGCTGCCGGAGCCGAGGTCGCGACGATGAAATCCAGGTCGCGCACAATCTCTTTCCGTCGCCGATAGCTCCCTGCGATCGAGACCTGAAGCGCCTCCGGCAAACCCTGCAGGTCGCGGAGCAACGTCTCCGCTTCGCTCGCGATCGCGCCGAGTTGAAATGAGCCGACATGCTTCGCGCGATCCGCCAGTGCGCGGCAAAGTTTGTCCTGCGTCGTTTTCCCGAACCCCGGCAACTTCGCGACCAGGTCGGCGTCGCACGCTTGCTGGAGGTCCGCTAAAGAACTGATCTCTAATTGATCATGCAGCGCCTTGATTTTCTTCGCGCCTAACCCGGAGATCGAGAAGAGCTCGAAAATTCCCGGTGGAAATTCGGCGCGCAGCTCTTCGTGAAACTTCGATGCGCCCGTCTCGGCCAGCTCGCTGATTTTCGCGGCAATCGCTTTCCCGATGCCGGGAATTTTAGCGAGCGTTTCCTCGTTCCCGAGGTCAGCCAAGCTTCCACCGAACGTCTCCAGCGACCGCGCCGCGTTCGTGTACGCGCGAATCTTGAATGGATTTTCCGCCTTTAGCTCAAGCAGCGTAGCGATCTCTTCCAGCACGGCCGCGATCTTCTCTTTCTCCATCGTCCACACAGTTCACCGGGATTTTGTTGTCGTCGATATTTCGGCGGTCATGTTACGTTTTCCGCCGCCTCCGCAGGAACGGGCCCTCAGCTTATGAACTTTACCAGACTGATTTCGGCGAGCGCTGCTGCGCTCTTCACCGTCGCGACGGCCGATGCGATCATCCTTTTTCGCACGGACGATCCGCAGGCCAACACCACCGCGCCGACCGGTAGTCTCGCCGATAGCGGTTGGCAATATGAAGGCCAGTGGGGCGTCAATTCCGGCACGCCGATCGCGCCGCATTTCTTCATCACGGCCCATCACGTCGGCGGCAGCGTCGGCCAGATCTTTAATTTTCGCGGCATCGCCTACAAAACGACGGCGTCATTTTCTGACCCGGAAAGCGATCTCCTTATCTGGCAAGTGGCGGAGACGTTTCCCGCCTTCGCTCCGCTCTTCGAAAAACTGGATGAAGTCGGCCGGCCGCTCGTGGTGATCGGGCGCGGCACGCAGCGCGGCAGCGCGATCAGTTATAAACGCGAGACGCGCGGCTGGGGCTGGGGCGCGACCGATAGCGTTCAACGCTGGGGCCAAAACGTGGTCTCGCAGATCGTCTCCGGCGGCGTGAACGATGATTTTCTGTACGCGACGTTCGACGAGCAACGCGGCGCGGCGAACCGCTCGACAAACGAAGCGCATCTTTCAGCTGGCGACTCGGGCGGCGGCGTGTTCTTGAATGACGGCGGGACCTGGAAGCTCGCGGGCGTCAATTACGCCGTCGACGGACCATTTTACACTTCCGCGGCAGACACCACCGGCTTCAACGGCGCCTTGTTCGACACGCGGAATTTTTATTCCAAGGACGGCGCGACTTACGTGCTGATCACGGGAAAGAACGCTGTCCCAAGCGGCTTTTACGCCACGCGCATCTCGACGAAAGTCGGCTGGATCCGCAGCGTCATCGGCCCGACAAATTGATCCGCGTGTGCGGCGCGCCGGGTCACATTCGCCCGCGTTTTTTGTAGAACTGCATCCGCGCGATGATCGATTCGACGTACTTTTTCGTCCCGGGAAAATCGATATTGGCCTGAAACGAATCGGCTTCGACAGCGCGCGACGTGTCCTTGCTTCCCGCCCACCGCTGCGCGCGTGAGGCGCCGGCGTTGTATTCGGCCAGCGCGAACGGCATCGGGTCTGTCTGCGATTCCCAATGCTGGATCGCACGATGCAAATACCAGCAGCCCGCTTCCAGGTTCGTCTTCGGATCGAACAGCTCTTCGACGCGGAAATTCGCATTTCGGTTGTCGCGCGCCCAGTCCTTCGCCGCTTGCTCACCGCCCTGCATCAGACCGCGCTCGCCATCCTTGCCGATCTTCTGCGGGTCGAAACGGCTCTCCCGCCACACCAGCGCTTTCACGAGCATCGGGTCGAGCTGATGCTCTGCCGCGACCGTGCGAATCAACGCGTCGTATTGATGAAACCGCGCCGGGCTGATCCATTCATAGACGCTGTAGAGCGAATCGCCCGACCGCACCGCCATCAGAGCCACGCCGGCAACAACTGCGAGCAACAGGCAAATGATCAGCTTGAAAAGGAAGCGAATCATTGGCGCAGCTACTCTATACCAGCATTCGGTCGCGACGAAACCCGGCGGCTTGCCCGCCATCCCGAGCGAAGTCGAGGGACCCCGTGGCAGGACCGTGGATTCGGCCACCGGATCCCGATCGCAAAACGGTAGACTCAGCCGAGTGACCCCGGGGCAGGACGGTCGATTCAACCGCGGGGTCCCTCGACTTCACTCGGGATGGCGGTGAATGGTAAGCGCACTGCATGTTTGCCACGCCTAACGCGAGCCCGAAATTTGCGCGCGTCGTGATCGACCGTGCGATCCACCGCGAACTCGATTACGAGATTCCGGAGACGCTCGCGGAGAAAGTGTCCATCGGCTCACGGGTCAGAGTGCCTTTTCGCGAAAAATCGGCGCTCGGCACCGTCGTCGTATTGCTCGCGCAAACGGACGCAGCCGGCATCCGACCAATCGAGGCGCTGGTGGGCGATCGACCCGCGCTCAGTCCCAAGCTAGTCGAGCTCGCGCGCTGGATGACGGCGTACTATTGCTGCCCGATCGAAACCGTCATGCGGAGCCTTTTGCCGCAGGTGATTCGGCGTGGCGAAGTGGGCGCGAAGAAACAACTGTTCGTTAGGCCAACCGGTGGGGCAACGCCCGAAGTGATCGAGAAATTGCGCAAGCGCGCGCCGCGGCAGGCTGATTTGCTCGAGGCGGTTGCCCAGCTGAGGGAGCCGATCGCGGCGGCTGATTTGCTGCGCCGAACATCGCTCGACAATCAGACGCTGCGGGCGCTGGCCAAGCGCGGCCTCGTTCAACTACACGAAGAAGCCGTCGCGCGTGATCCCCATGGCGGTGAGGAGTTCGTGGCCAGCACCGATCTCGCGCTCAACGCCGAACAGGCGGTCGTGCTCGCGGCGGTGGCAGAAGCTCTCGCCGCGCCGGAAAACGCGCCGCCGATTTTACTCCATGGCGTGACGGGAAGCGGCAAGACCGAGATCTATTTGCAAAGCATTGCCGACACGATCGCGCGCGGTAAAAGCGCGATCGTTCTCGTGCCGGAGATTTCCCTCACGCCGCAAACCGTCGAGCGTTTTAAAAGTCGCTTCGCGTCGTCACCGGACGTGATCGCGGTGTTGCACAGCCATCTCTCGGAAGGCGAGCGACACGACGAATGGCAGAAGATCAACTCGGGCCGCGCGCGCATCGTCATCGGTGCACGCAGCGCGGTGTTTGCGCCGTTCGAGAAGCTGGGATTGATCGTCGTGGATGAAGAACACGAGACCTCCTACAAACAGGAAGAGGCGCCCCGCTACCACGCGCGCGACGTGGCGGTCGTGCGCGCGAAGCTCGAGGGAGCGGTCGTCCTTCTCGGCACGGCGACGCCGTCACTCGAGAGTTACCACAACGCGACAACCGGAAAGTACCGGCTGCTAAATCTCACCCTCCGGGTCGACGACAATCAGATGCCGCTCATCCGCATCGTCGACCTTCGGCTCGAGCGGCGGAAAGAAAAAGTCGCGCCGATTCTTTCCGAGAAATTGCGGACCGCGATGACGGACCGGCTTGAGAAACGCGAACAGACGATTCTATTCCTGAATCGCCGCGGCTTTTCGACCTCACTGCTCTGCAGCTCATGTGGCGAGGCGCAGCGGTGTCCGAATTGCAGCGTCGCGCTGACCTTCCACCGCACCGCCGCGCGTCTCAGTTGTCACCTCTGCGGCCATACTGCGGCGGTCCCGAAGCGCTGCCCGAATTGCAAGGAAGATGCGCTTATCTACGCCGGTTTCGGCACCGAGAAAGTGGAGGCGAACGTGACGCAGATCTTTCCCAAAGCAGTCGTTAGGCGGATGGATGCCGACTCGATGACGCGGAAGGACGCGTATCGCGATACGCTCCGCGCCTTCCGCGCGGGAAAGATCGATATCCTGGTCGGCACGCAGATGATCGCGAAAGGATTGCACTTTCCGAACGTCACACTCGTCGGAATCATCAACGCAGATCTGGCGCTGCACCTGCCGGATTTTCGCGCGGGCGAGCGGACCTTTCAGTTACTCACGCAGGTCGCGGGGCGGGCCGGTCGCGGTGAAACCGCCGGTGAAGTCTTCGTGCAAACCTACACGCCGTTTTCGCCCTCCATTCAGTTCGCGCGACATCATGATTTCTCCGGCTACTTCCAGCAGGAACTCGAGTTCCGCGACCGCTGTGACTTTCCACCGTTCCGACATGCGGTGCTCATCACGGTCCGTTCCGAACACGAAGGTCGCGCGAAATTTTCCGCCGAAACACTCGAACGCCGTCTGCGCGAATCGTTGCCGGACGAATTCCTGATCGGATCGGTTGCCCCCGCGCCGCTGGAAAAGCTGCAGGGAAATTACCGGTTCCACATTCTCATCCGTGGCGTTGCAATCTTACGGCTGAGTCGTCTCGTCCGCGCGACCCTCGATAAGCTGCCTTTTCCGGAGGACGTCGCGGTCGCGGTCGACGTCGATCCGTATCAATTGCTCTGAAACAGGAATTCGGCGCCTGAATTCCGTCGCTGCGCATTGCTATCCGAATGCAGTAATCTGCCGGCATGAATGCGATGGAACTCCTCCCCCCGGCCGACATGATGTATCAGGCGTTGCTCGAGCGCGACGCGAGCTTCGAGGGCATCTTTTTTGTCGGCGTGCGCACGACTGGCATTTTTTGTCGACCGACGTGCCCCGCGAAAAAACCGGCGCGGGCCAATGTCGATTTCTTTCCGACCCCAAGTGAAGCGCTGCATGGCGGCTATCGCCCCTGCTTGCGCTGTCAGCCAATGGATCCGGAGCAGCGCCCACCAAAACTGATCGAACGCTTGCGCGCCGAAGTGGAAAAGGCCCCGGGCGGCAGGCTCACCGACAAGGAATTATCGTCGCTGTCGATCGATCCGTCGACGGCGCGACGTCAATTCAAGCGGCACTACGGCATGACTTTTCAAGCTTATCACCGCGCGCGGCGGATGGGCTTCGCGCTGCGCGAAGTGCGGAAAGGCTCACGCGTAGACGACGCGCAAAGTGGCAGCGGCTTTGAATCGGCAAGCGGTTTTCGGGAAGCGTTTGCGCGGATCTTTGGGGATGCGCCGACGACCGCGAGCGCGCGCGGATGTCTCTTTGCCGAGCGCATCGAGACTCCCCTCGGCGCGATGCTCGCCGTTGCGGACGATGAAGGCCTGCGGCTGCTGGAATTCGCGGACCGCCGCGCGCTCGAACGTGAACTCACGATCCTGCGCCGCCGTCTGCGCACGAACGTCGTGCCGGGTCGCCACCCGCATCTGGATGCGATTCGCGAGCGACTCGCGGAATATTTCGCGGGCGAACGCGCGGAGTTTGATGTGCCGATCGCACCGATCGGCTCGCCGTTCCAACTGCGAACGTGGGAGCTCTTGCGGGCCATCCCGCCGGGCGAAACGCGTTCGTATTCCTGGATGGCCGACCAACTGCGGATCCCCGGCGCGCGTCGCGCAGTCGGCCGCGCCAACGGCACAAATATGCTCTGCCTCATCATCCCGTGTCACCGCGTGATCCGCGCCGATGGCACGCTCTGTGGATATGGCGGCGGGCTTTGGCGGAAGAAGTGGCTCATCGACCATGAACGGAAGTTCGCCGCCTGAGCGCGGAAGTGCGCGGGGCCGTCGATCTTTATTGATTTCGGCGACCGGTGGTGAGTTGATCGTGCGCTTCATCCGATCCGCCCGTGCACGCGACTAGACTCTGCTTCCACCTTTTCGTTTTAGCGGTGCTGCTCGCGCTCAGCGGTTGCAAAACGAAGCCGCGTTACGTGACCGGCGACCATTTGATTCCGCTCGGCAGTTCTGATCCAACCCAAATCGTCACCGTAGTTTCCGTCGAGCCGGAGTCGTATCACGTCGCGGTTGGCGGCCCTCCCGGGCCAGCCAGCCCGGTCGAAATGCGGCCCCGCAACCAGATCGACAACGATTACGTGCGAGTCGAGTTGCCGGTCGGCGGAAGCTGGGTCCGACGCGAAGATATCGCTACTCCCACGCCTCCCCCGACCGCGCCCGGCACGCCCGCTGCGTCGTTGCCAAAGGCGACTCCCACTCCCACTCCCACTCCCACTCCCACTCCGCCGGTCGATTTCGGAAAACTCGCCGAACCACTCCGTCCCGCTGTGGTTTTGATTTCCATCTTCGATAAATCGGGGAAGCTGACGAAGACGGGCACCGGTTTTTTTGTCTCGGATGACGGCCGGATCGTGACCACGTTCCGGACGGTCGATGGCGCGATCAACGCCGTCGCAAAGTCCGCTGGCGGCAAAATCTACAACGTCGCTGGAGTTCTCGCGTCCTCATCGGGTGATGATCTCGCCGTGATCAAAGCTGAAGGCGCGCGCGTGCCCTTCGTTCCCATCGCGCCAAACACCGCTCTCGAAAGCGGCGCGAGCGTCGCGATCGTGGAAAGCCCTCTGCGTCCGCGCCAGCCTGCGTTCTCCGCGGCCACGATTGCGTCTGTGCGGCACGAGGGAAATTCCGACGTCTTTGATTTGCGCGGCGAAAGTCTTTCGAGCTCCGCGGGCGATCCGGTAATCGATCAACACGGTACACTGATCGGCATCGCGACCGCGGACGAGAGCGGATCCACGGTCAGCGCAACACGCGGCGCGAACGCCCTCGGCCCGCTCCTCGGGCAAATCACGCCGAAATCGATCGCGCGTTGGCCGGGAAGTCCTTCGCCGACGCCCACCGCGACCCCGTCGGCATCGCCGAAAGCGTCGGCGACCCCGAAGCCAGGCACGCCCGGCGACGGCCGTCTGCTTTATGCGCCGATGCCCCGCTACCCGACGGCCGCGCGGTTCTCGTACCGACGCGTCGAAGGCACGGGCCGATATTCGGTGCAATTCGGCGCCGACGGTCTCGCGACGGACGTGCGAACCCTTCAATCGGCCGGAAGTGATGCGCTTGATAACGCCGCTCTCGACGCCCTGCGCACGTGGCGCGCGCAGCCCGGCCGCCCAAGCCAGCGCGTAGTCGCGATCCCGTTCCGGAAGCCGATCCCGTAGTCCGCCACCGACGGATCGGAGTCGTGCGCTTCGCGCCCCCGAGCTTCACTGCGTGGTTATCGCACAGCATGGGCCATGGGTCGTTTCGTGAACGAACATTCTGAATGAACGCCATCAGTTCGCGCGCGTTCTGGAGCGGGCGTTAGGAAATAAGTGAGACGCCATGGACGCTCGACCGCGTCCCGTGGGCGGCCTGGATACCTTCCTGCGCCGGACCGCCAGTCGCGGGAAGGTGCTAATTCCCGGCTGGGGAAATGACCATAGGGTCATTGGTTGGCCGAAAATCATAAGCCACAAGTTTCTCGTCGGTGCGACGAACGAAAGCCGGCAGACGGGCTCGAACCGACGACCTGCTGATTACAAATCAGCTGCTCTACCAACTGAGCTATACCGGCATTTACCATCGCACGGAAGGCTGCAAATCGACTGCGACCAATCCCATTCAACACCATCTTTCTATACTGCAGCC
>JALYZW010000110.1 GCA_030945725.1 Verrucomicrobiota bacterium
GTGGACGCCGGATTGAATGATTTCGGAGAATCCGTTCGCGGTCGTCGTGATGACCGGCAAGCCAGCGGCGAGCGCTTCCAGGCACGCGTTCGAAAAGGGATCGTAGATTGTCGGCAGCAGAAAGAGATCAGCCGCGCCATACAGCGCCGTCGTTTCGCGCACACCGACAAATTGGATGCGCGACGCACGATATCTCGCCTCATTTCCCCGGCCCGCCACGATGAGCCGAGCAGCTCCGCCGAATCTGTCGACCGCTGCCGCGGCGGCCTGGAGGCCTTTACGTTCCCAACCGGAGCCGACGAAGAGAATCGCGAGATCGCCCGCGTTGAGGCCAAGTGCGGCGCGTTCCTTCGCGCGCTGGTCCCGCGCCTGCGCGAAGTCTGCGACCGGGATTCCGTTTCGTACCACGTCGATCCGGTCCGGAGCGAAACCGTAGATCCGTTCGATCTCCGCCTTCACCATTTCTGAATTCACGATCACACGGCCGGCGCCCTGCGAACTGAAAAGCGAGGCCTCCAGCGCAACGATTTGATCATGCTTGCCGACAAGCCGGCGCACGAAATTTCGCAGCGGTCCTGAAAATTTTGACCGACGCTCGAGCCACGCGGCGTGTACGCCATCGCCGGCCCGATAAACGTCGCAGGCCCAGAGCCGGTCGAGGCTCAGAGTGATTTCGTCCGGTTGCGACGATCGCAGCGCCGCGACCTGATCGGCAAAACGTTTCGGCGAATCGCCGTGAACCGAAGTAATTTCGCCGAAAGGCCACTCGCCAGCGGGCCAATCCGGCGTGGTGATTAGCCGCACCGGGTGGCCGAGTGCGGCGACGCCCGCGGCGAGGCGCTTCAGATAGGCTTCCGCACCCCCGCTGGACGAGTGGCCGCGACGGACGAAAGCGATGGGGAGGGGCTTGGTTGGCATCGGCTCCGGATGGGCTCGCTCGCCCTTTACTTGCCGGCAAACGAACATACTTATTAGCCGATGTCGGGTGAAACCCTAAACGCGCCCATCCCGGACCGCGTCGCGCCTGCACCGGACCGCGTCCGCGGGCCCGAACCGCGCCGCCTTCCGCGCCATCTGCTCTACTCGATTTTCGCGCGAATCGGCGGTTCGGGGTTGGACACGGACGCCTTCGAAGCACTGCGCGCGTCGTACCGCGGCGGCTTTCTCGGCGAGGCGATCGCGTACGATAATCGCCAGACCGAAATTCCGGCGCACCTAATCCATTCGCTGCGCTGGCATCCGGTCCGCCTGATCTCGTCGATCGACCGCGCCTACTATTATGGCGCGAAGAAAAAGTATCTCGACTGGGTCGCCTCGCGGCAGCTCGCGACCGGCCGTTACGATCTCTTCCACAGCTGGTCAGGCGATTGCCTCCAGTCTCTGCGCGTGGCGCGGAAGCGCCGGATTCCGTCGTTGATCGAGATCCCGACCTGGCACCGCGATCGGGGCAAAAGTCCGCAGCAGCGAAACCTAAAATCAAAACCGCAGTTGCCGTGGCACAGGCAGTGGAAGGAAAATCTTCTGCTCGACCGTGATCGCTTTCTCGAAGAATACGAACTAGCCACCCTGATCGTCGTCCTTTCCGAGAAGGCGGCGGAAACCTTCCGCATCCAGGGGTTCACGGAGGACAAGTTATTTTACCTCCCGCGCGGGGTCGATGTCGATCGCTTCCAACCGGGCGTGCGGCCGCCGATTTTTCGCGCGATTTTTTCCGGCGCACTCATCGAGCGCAAAGGTATTCATCATCTGCTCGAGGCGTGGCATCGGCTCGACCTGAAAGACGCCGAGCTTTGGCTCGTCGGGACCGTGCACGACGAAGCGAAATCGCACCTCGCGCGTTTCGCGAAAGACAATGTCAAAGTGGTCGGCTTCGCGAAGGAACCGGAAAAGTATCTCAGCCAGTCGACGGTGCACGTCTTCCCGTCCACCTGCGAAGGCAGCGCGAAGGTGACCTACGAAGCGGCCGCGTGCGGTTTGCCGCAGATCACGACGCGCGAGTCCGGCGATGTGGTGAACGACGGCGTCGAAGGAATCATCATTGAACCCGGCGACGTGGATGCGCTCGCGGCTGTCATTCAGCGGCTCTACGACAATCCCGATCTCGTCGAAAAAATGAGCATCGCGTCGCGCCGGCGCGTCGTGGAAAATTTCACGTGGGACCACTTTCGGTCACGGCTGCTCGGCGCGTACGAGCTGGCCATGGAGATGGTACCCTGAGGCGCGCAGCGCTGTTTCGCACGCGGCGGCGGACGACGTGAACATCCTTCTCATTCAGCTCAAGCGGATTGGCGATCTCGTTCTCACCACGCCCGCGATCGCGGCCGTTCGCGAAAAATTCCCGGACGCAAAGCTGACGGTCGCAGTTTCGCGCGGGTGCCAGCAGTTGCTGCCGGCGATCGCGGGCATTGATCGAGCCGTGGCCCTCGGCGGACTCGTTCGCGAGGTGCCGAAGTGGATCGGCGTAGCGGCACGGCCGTTCGAATTCTGCGTCGACTTCACGCACAATGATCGTTCGGCCTTTGTCACGTTCTTATCGGCCGCGAAGCAGCGGATTTCAGCCCGACACGTCGAGCTGCAATCCAAAATCCGTGCGAAGAGCTACAATCAGCTCGTCGACTGCAAGCTGCGCCGACTCCATACGATCGATACTCACCTGGCACTGCTTGAGCCACTCGGAATCCACAATGCTCCGCCGCAAATCCGCCTTGCGCTACCGGAAGCCTCGCTAACGCAGGCTGCCGACCTACTTCGCCTTCACGGCGTGACGGGGGAGTATCTCCTCGTGCATCCCGGTTCCGCTCGCGCGGAGAAGTTTTGGGAGCCGGACCGCTGGGCCGCGGTGATCGATCATGCAGCCGCCGAGCTGCAACTTCCTTGCGTGCTGACCGGGGCGGCGACGGCCGAAGAACAGGGACACGTCGCGGCGATTAAGGCAGACGCCAGAGCGCCGATCATCGATCTTTCCGGTCGCACCGATCTGCTCGTGCTCGCGGCGCTGGTGGAGCGGGCGCGCTTGTTGGTTACGGTGGATTCCGCGCCGATGCATTTCGCGGCCGCCTTCGGCACTCCAGAAATCGCGCTGTTCGGTCCGACGAATCCGTTTCACTGGCGACCGCGGCTCCACTCGGCGATGATTCTCCAGGGCGATTCGGCCGTCCCGGTGTCCGAATTCGTGCCGAAACAGCCGCGCGCAGAGATGAGCCTCATCTCGACGCAAGCAGTGATCGATGCTATGGAGTCGCTGCTGTCGGCCTCGACGGCGCCGCGCTATGAGTGACCCCACCCCCGCGAAGCCCCGCAAGCTCGGCGTCCTCGAAACCCTCCGCGCGGCCTGGGGACCGTATCGCCGGATTTACGCCTACGTCGGTCCCTACAAATTTCGCTTCATGATCGGCCTGGGGTTCGGTTTCGCCTTCGCGGCCGTGCAATCAACTTTCCCGCTGATTATCGGGCAAGTTACGAGCGTCGTCTTCAAGGGCGCGGCTCCTAATCCGCAGCTCTTGATGCATCAACCGGATCTCCTCACGGCCGGTCCGAAGATCAACTCGATCATCTACATCTCACTGTTACTCCCGCTGGTGATGACGGTCCGCAGCCTGTTCGGATACGGGAATGCCATCTGCATGCAATGGGTCAGCAATCGCGTGCTGACCGACATTCGCGATGCCCTCTTCGTGAAGATGGTGCGGCAGTCGATGGATTTCTTTAACAAGATGCGCTCCGGCTTCCTGATGTCGCGCATCACGAACGACACCCGCGGCGTCCAGACCGCTCTCTCCAGCGTCAGCAGCGATTTATTTAAGCAGCCGATTGCCGTCGTTTTTGGCGTGAGTGTGCTGCTTTACATCGACTGGAAGTTTACCGTCGGCGCGCTGGTCCTCTTTCCGATCTGCATCTATCCGATCAGCATTTATAGCAAACGGGCGCGGCGGGCCATGAAGCATCAACAGGAGGATATGGGGCAAATGTTGGTGACGATGCAGGAGACGTTTGCCGGCATCCGCGTCATCAAATCTTTCGCGCGCGAAGGCTACCAGGAGACGCTGTTCCAGAAGAGCAACCGGCTCCAATTCGAGAACATGATGCGCATCATTAAGTCGATGGAGTCAGTCGGTCCGCTCGTGGAGACCCTCGCGGCCTTCGGCGTCGGCATCGCCGTCCTCTATGTGTATGAGGCAAACCTCAGCGCCGCGCGTTTTTTCGGGCTCATTTCCGGAATCTTCCTGCTCTACGAGCCGATCAAAACACTGAGTCGAATGCACGTCGTGATGCAACAATCGATCCAGGCCACGACCGAGGTCTTTCGAATTCTCGATTCGGAGGCGAGCGTGAAGGACGCTCCGGACGCGGCGGCGTTACGCGATTGCGAAGGGATGATCGAATTCGATCAGGTCAGTTTTCGTTACGCTGGCGGCGTGACGGACGCGGTGTCCGAGTTGAGTCTCCGGATCGAGCCCGGCAAAAGCTACGCGCTCGTCGGGGCGAGTGGCGCCGGCAAGAGCACGATCCTGTCTCTCATTCTGCGCCTTTATGATCCGACCGGCGGCAGCGTTCTGGTCGATGGTCACGACCTCCGGGGCCTCACCCAAAAATCGCTCCGGGAACAAGTGGGCCTCGTCACGCAGGAGACCTTTTTGTTTCACGATAGCATCTTCAATAACATCCAATTCGGGCGACTCGACGCCTCCGAGGACGAAGTCTACGAAGCGGCCAGGACGGCGTTCGCCCACGACTTCATCGTCGCGCAGCCGCAGGGTTATCAAACAGTCATCGGTGACAAGGGCTGCCAGCTTTCCGGCGGGCAACAGCAGCGTCTCGCGATCGCGCGTGCGCTGTTAAAAAACGCGCCGATTCTTCTGCTCGACGAGGCGACCTCAGCCCTTGACTCCGAGTCGGAAAAACAAATCCAGCAAGCGCTCGAGACGCTCGCGCAGGGCCGAACCGTGATCGCGATCGCGCATCGGCTCTCCACGATTTTGTCGGCCGATCAGATCGTGGTGATGGACGGAGGGAAGATCAAAGACATCGGCACTCACCGTGAGCTGCTCGACCAATCGGCCTACTACCGGCGTTTGTACGACATGCAGTTCCACCGCCACGAAGACGACAGCTTGGCCGACGCGAATCTGCTGGTCGAAGCGACCGTCTGATCGTTGCGTTCTCCGATCGCCTCGATGCCGCGCGGGCTCGCGCATCGAACCAACCGAGGCTTCGCGTGACGCGCTTGCGCCGGTCATCCTGAGC
>JALYZW010000117.1 GCA_030945725.1 Verrucomicrobiota bacterium
GTTGTGTCTCTCGCCCGGAGTTTCGTTTTCGGGCTCGGCGGTCGAGGCAGCGCTCACGGCGGCGTCGTTACTCGCCACATCACTGTCCGCCGCGCAACCGCCGAACGAAATGCATGCGATCACAAGCAGACAAAGACCGACGACCGTTCGCTTCATACGACAACCAAACGCCTGCTGCGACTGGTCGCAAGCGTGATCACTCCGCCGGCCTTTCGCGAGTCGTCACGGTGCTTGTCTCGGTCCTGTCTCGCGCGATTTCTACGAAGGCGCGCGGGCGTCCGGCCCGCACAACCTTCCGCCTAACGAGCAGCGAGAGCCGCGTCGATGGTGGGAAACAAGCCGAAATATTTGTCGAGCTGCGCGCTCTCCAGAATCAAGCGAACCGTTTCCTGCGCGGCGGCGAGCATAAAAACGCCCCCGTTCTCTTCCAGGCTTTGCTTCGCGCCGATCAGCACCGCGATGCCCGAACTATCGACGTATGGCACACGGCTGAGATCGACAACGACACGCTTCGGCTTTGGATCGATGATTTCTCGCAGGGATGCGCGCGTTTCCGGCGCCACGTGCAGATCGATCGCGCCTTCCGGAGCGAATATTTTGGCTGATTTGGTTTGAGGCATCGTGGCTCCGGGGCGACGAACATGCCACAAACGCACAACCGCGGTCAACCTTAGTGACGCGTCACGGACTTCTATCCGCCGGCCATCGCCCCGACGACGAAGAAAGGTTCCGCGCCCTCCGCCACCGCGCGAGGAACCGGCGCGTCCGCCGGCTCATGCGAAAAGTCCTGTTCGCACGCGAAAAACCTAACAAACGGTCGGCGCTGCCGCGTGATATGATCGCGGATCGTGCCGCGCAAAGTGGGATACTGACCTTCGATCGCATCGAGTAACGCGCCGATCGTCACCGGCGGATTGACCTCGAGTTGGACCTCGTCACCGACGCGCGCCAGGGTCCGCAAATGGTGCGGAAGCACGACCCGGATCATGGCAGCGTTTGCACTTCGACCGAAAGCACGGCCGGAAGATCGCGCACGATCGCCGTCCAGTGATCGCCCGAATCCGCGGAGGCGTAGACTTGTCCCCCCGTCGTGCCGAAATAAACGCCCGATGAATCGAGCGAGTCGACCGCCATCGCGTCGCGCAAAACGTTGACGTAACAATCGCTTTGCGGCAGCCCGTTGGTGAGCGCTTCCCATTCGTTTCCACCGGCCCGGCTGCGGTAGACGCGCAACTTGCCGTCGGGCGGAAAATGTTCGGAATCGCTCTTGATCGGCACGACGTAAATCGTCTCCGGTTCGTGCGCATGAACGTCGATCGGAAAGCCGAAATCTGACGGAAGATTCCCGCTCACTTCGGTCCACGAATCGCCTGCGTTCTCAGTCCGCATCACATCCCAATGTTTCTGCATGAACAGAACACCGGGGCGAGAGGCATGCATCGCGATGCGGTGCACGCAGTGACCGACTTCCGCGGTCGGGTCCGGCAATTCGTAAGGCGACTTCAAGCCCTGGTTAATCGGGCGCCATGTTTCGCCCGCGTCGTCCGTCCGGAATACCCCCGCTGCGGAGATCGCAACGAAAATGCGCCGCGGATCCGTCGGATCGATCACGATGGTGTGCAGGCACATCCCGCCCGCGCCCGGCTGCCAGAGATTCCCCTTCGCTTCCCGTAAACCGGACAACTCCTGCCAGCTCGTCCCGCCATCGGTGCTGCGAAACAACGAGGCGTCTTCCGCTCCCGCGTAAACCATCTCGGGGTCGGTCAGCGATGGCTCGAGGTGCCAGACGCGCTTAAATTCCCACGGGTGCTGCGTTCCGTCGTACCATTGATGCGTCCCGGGGACACCGTCGTAAATGAATTCGTTTCCCACCGGCGCCCACGTTTTCCCGCCGTCGTTCGAGCGTTGGATTTGTTGGCCGAACCACCCGCTCGATTGCGACGCGTAGATTCGGTTCGCATCAATCGGCGAGCCTTTCAGGTGATACATTTCCCAACCGGCGAAATGCGGGCCGTCGACCTGCCAGTTCTGGCGTTTCCCGTCGGCGGTGAGGGTGAACGCGCCCTTCTTCGTCCCGACCAAAACTCGCACGCTGCTCATCGCTTATTCCTCTTCATGATCATCGCTCTGTTCGCTGTTAACCGGCTCATTGCGAACGACCTTACGAAAACATTCCGTCAGCGGCAATCACGGCGGCCAAAAAGCTTGAATAACCGGGACGTGGTCGCGTTCTATAAAGGTATGAAAGCAACCATATTATTCAGTTTGATCGCCGCAGGATCAGTCGCGCTAAGC
>JALYZW010000124.1 GCA_030945725.1 Verrucomicrobiota bacterium
CGCGATACACGCCCAATCTTTCGATGGCTGAAACCGCTGCGCTCGCGATGAGGATGAGCTGGAAATGCGCGCTCGCGAATTTGCCCTACGGCGGTGCGAAAGGCGGCATCATGTGCGATCCGCGGAAGCTGTCGCGCCACGAACTCGAGGCGCTCTCGCGGCGCTACATGCAGGAGATGATTCCGTTCGTCGGTCCGCACACCGATATCATGGGCCCGGACATGGGGACGAACGAACAGGTCATGGCATGGTTCATGGATACCTATTCGGTGTACCAGGGTTACGCGGTGAACGAGATCGTCACCGGCAAACCGGTCTCGATCGGCGGGACGGAAGGCCGCCGCGAATCGACCGGCCGCGGTTGCGTTTATCTGATTGAGCGCGCGATGGATTTGCTGAAGCTTCCGCCCGAAAAGACGACCGCGATCGTGCAGGGTTTTGGGAACGTCGGCGCGGTCGCGGCATTATCGCTCGCGCTGAAAACGGGTGTCAAAATTCTCGGGATCAGCGACGCTTTCGCCGCGGTCTACAACCCGAACGGTCTCGATGTTAAAGCGGCCGACGAATGGGTGACGAAACACGGCTCACTCAAAGGCTGGGACGGCGCGGACGAGGTCGACCCGGAAGAAATGCTGACGATGAAGTGCGACATTCTTCTCCCAGCGGCCGTGGACCGCGTAATCAATGAAACGAACGCGGACAAGATCCAATGCCGGATCCTGGCCGAGGGCGCGAACGGTCCGACCACGCCGGAAGCGGATCGCATGCTCGATCAGCGCCGGGGGGAAGTTTTCGTGATCCCGGACATTCTGTGCAACGCAGGCGGCGTCATCGTTTCGTACTTCGAGTGGGTGCAGGGATTGCAGGCTTTCATGTGGACGGAGACCGAGGTGACGGACAAACTCTTTCGCATCCTCGAGTCGTCCTTCACGCAGGTGATCCACCGCGCGAAGCGACATAACATTTCACATCGCACCGCGGCAATGGCGATCGGGGTCGAGCGCGTCATGAAAGCGAAGCATGCGCGCGGCCTGTTCCCATGATCCGCGATGAGTGTTTCGCATCGCGAAGAGCAGCGCGGCGATCGGTTACTCGACGTTTTAACTAACGAGGCCGCGGGTCTCCGCATCATCGTCTCGCGACTTGGCGCGGAGTTAATCAGTCTCGCGCGACGCAATCCGGCTGGCGACTGGGTCGGTTTCCTGCACCGCGACAACGAGCTCGCGCCGCCGCCAAGCGGGTGGGGGAATCACGCGACTGTGATGGGATATTTTCTGCATCGGTTGAAAGACGGACGCTCGCTTTATCGAGGGCACGAGATCCGTGGAGCGACGCACAGTTTTCTGCGGACCAAAGTGTGGTCGCGGCTCGAGTCAGCGCAGGCCGGCACGCTTTCTTATCGGATGACGCCGCAGGAATTCTCCCCCACGGATTATCCGCTCAACGTTTCGTTAGGCCTGACCTATCGCCTGGACGGTGGGCAGCTCGTCGTTAGCTTCCTGTTCACAAACGAAGAGCCGCTTCTCTCCGCTCACGTCGGGTTCGGCTTGCACCCCGGGTTCGCCGCGCATTCCCTGGAGACGTGTCACCTCGAGATGCCTTCCGGCACTTTCCGCCGGCATTTTTCTCCGGGAAATTACCTCACGCCGGAAACGGAAGTGATTCGCTTTCCGGGTGGCGAAATGCCGTTCCCGAAAGAGAAGCTGCCCGGCTCGTACATTCTGGAGTTTCTCGACGTGCCGAACCGGATCTTCACCTTTTCCGACCCGCCGAGTGGACGCGCCGTTTCTCTCGACCTCACCGGCGTGCCGTACGTCACTCTTTGGTCGGACGGCGGCTCGTTTCTTTGCATTGAACCGTGCTGGGGCTTGACGGATCATCACGAGCAACGCGCCTTTGAAGACAAAGCTGGCATCCAACGAATCCTTCCGCGCGGATTACTCGAAGCGAGCTGCATCATGCGACCCGAATTGACCTGATGGCGGCCGCATCTCTCCGCGCATTGCTCGCGGGCTCGATCGATTACGCGGGCCTTTTCCCGCCCGCCGAGCTCGATCTCGAGCCCGCCTTGAAGAATTACGCAGAGTACGTCCGGACCGCCGATGTCTGGATGCTGGGGGCATTCGTTCTGCCGCTCGCGAAACTCGAAGCCGCCGCTGCGAACCTCGCGCCGTTCGATGTCGAGCATCGGCTCCGCATCGCGGCGCTCGGCGGCAAAACCGAGAGCGCGGCCGAATTTCTAAAGGTTGTCGCGAGCGCGGCAGAATCCATTGCGGCTTTCAATAAAGCGAATGGCGCGACCGCGTCGGTGGACCAATTGGAGATGCCAGTCGCGGCGGGCGTGGACGCCGACAGTCTCGCGGAAGCGAGCGCAGCACTCTCCGCGCTCAAGCTCGCAGCATTTGTCGAAGCGCACACTGACGAAGCGGAACGCACGATCGCGCTTCTGGCTGAGCAGCGGGAAGCGGGCAGCGGAGTCAATGTTGGATTTAAGCTGCGCACGGGCGGCGTCATCGCATCGGCTTTCCCATCGTCGGTGCAGATTGCGCGCGCGCTCGTCGCAGCTGTTCAGCACAAAGTGCCGATCAAGTTTACCGCCGGCCTGCATCATCCGATCCGCGGCTTCCGGCAAAGCGTCCAAACCAAAATGCACGGCTTCCTCAATGTGCTGGGCGCTGGATTGCTGGCCGGCGAACACGAGTGGGACGTGCAGCAAACTGCGGCAATGCTCGAAGACGAAAGCCCGGACTCGTTTGTCTTCGACGACGACACTTTCACCTGGCGCGACTGGTCGATTACGACCGACCAAATCACGGCGCGACGGGCGTTCGTGACGTCGCTCGGCAGTTGTAGTTTCGACGAACCGCGCGAAGACTTGCACGCGTTTCGTCTTCTTTAAGTCATGCCTCTCCAGTCCTTCATCGAGGTCGCGTCGGATTCCGATTTCCCGCTCGAAAATCTTCCATTCGGCGTCTTCAAGCCTGGCACTGGCGGCGCCGCACGGGTGGGCGTCGCGATCGGCGAGTTTGTCCTCGATCTCGCTGTGCTGGAAAAAGCCGGCCACCTCGGCGGGGCCACACAAGGCGTCTTTGCGAACGAGTCGCTGAACGCCTTCCTCGCGCTCGGCCGCTCCGCCTGGCGCGAAACGCGACAGACTCTGCAACACCTGCTCGCGGCTGAGACGAAAACGCTGCGCGACGACACGGCTTTACGCGAGCGGGCCTTTCACCGACAGGCCGACGTGGAGATGCTGCTGCCGGCGCGCATCGGCGATTACACCGATTTTTATTCATCGTATCATCACGCCCATAATGTCGGCACGATGCTTCGCGGCGCGGAGAATGCGCTGATGCCAAATTGGAAATGGCTGCCGGTCGCTTATCACGGGCGGGCAAGCTCGATTGTAGTCAGCGGAACACCCGTGCGCCGGCCGAAAGGGCAGATCAAGCCGCCGGACTCCGCCGAGCCGATCTTCTCCGCCAGTCGCGCTTTTGATTACGAACTCGAGACCGCATTCCTCATCGGGCCCGGCAACTCGTTAGGCCAACCGGTCCCGGTCGACGAAGCGCGTGACCATATCTTCGGCCTCGTGCTGATGAACGACTGGAGCGCGCGCGACATTCAAACCTGGGAATACCAGCCGCTCGGGCCGTTCCTGGCCAAGAATTTCTGCACCAGCATCTCGCCGTGGGTCGTCACGCTCGACGCGCTCGAGCCGTTTCGTCGCCCGCTTCCGCCGCAGGACCCGCAGCCGCTCCCATATTTGCGCGGAAATGAAGATTTCACCTACGACATCCGTCTACAGGCCCAGTTGAAGACTGCCGCCATGGCCACGCCGCACACGATTACGTCTACGAATTTCCAGAATCTCTACTGGAGCATCGCGCAGCAGCTCGCGCATCACACCGTCGGCGGTTGCAATCTTCAACCCGGAGACCTGCTGGCCAGCGGCACGATCAGCGGCCCGACCGAGGACTCGCGCGGCTGCATGCTGGAGCTGACCTGGCGTGGCGCGCAGCCCCTTCAGCTGCCGGGCGGCGAAACGCGGAAGTGGCTCGAAGATGGCGACTATATAAATTTTAACGGCTGGTGCGAAGG
>JALYZW010000135.1 GCA_030945725.1 Verrucomicrobiota bacterium
CGTCTGGCCGTTCCTGTTTCGCCGGCGCGGCTTCCCGCAGCGGACGCGACAAATCGCCCTTCACCCGGTCGAGAATGCCGTTGACGAAACGCCCGGAATCCGGCCCCCCGTAAAGTTTCGCGAGCTCAATCGCTTCATTGATTGAGACGACCGGTGGAATGTCATCGCGGTACAGCATTTCGAAAATGGCGAGTCGCAGCACGTTGCGATCGACCGGCGCGAGGCGCTCGAACGTAAAATTCGCGGCGTAACGCCGGATGCGATCGTCGATCTCCGGCAGATGCGCGATCATTCCATCGATGAGCGGCTGCGCGAACTCGCGAACCCGCGGCGTGGCGGGGCAAAATTCCCAGAACTCATCCATCTTTTCGGGCGCGCGGCCGCCCTGCTGATCGCGCCAGAAATGAAATTGGACGGCTGCCTGCCGCGCGTTACGTCGTCTGCCCATGGCCTCGCCGCAGTTCGCTCAAAACATTCGCGATATCAACCGCGGCGCGCGCCGCTTCGGTTCCGCGATTGATCCGTTCCTCCAGGCAACGCTCTCGCGCCTGCTCCTCGCTTTCGAGACTGAGGACGACGTTGATCACGGGCACGCCGAAATCGATCGCGATGCGTTGCAGCCCATCCGTCACGGAGCGGCTCAAGTGCTCAGCGTGAGTCGTGTCCCCCTGCAAAATAATTCCCAGCGCCAGGATCGCCTCCGCGCGCCGTTGCGTCGCCAGCTCGCGCACAATGATCGGGATCTCGAAAGCGCCGGGGACGCGGTGCACAGAAATTTCCGCAGAATGCGATAGCGCTCGCAGCTCACTCGACGCGTGAGCGACAAGGCCGTCGACATATTTCGCGTTGAACAAGCTCGCGACAATCGCAAAACTGCGCCGCGCGTCCGCTACGCGAGGCCGCGGCGGAATGAGTTCACTCAAAGGAGATGGCCCATCTTGACGCGCTTCGTTTCGAGATAGCGTGAGTTGTGCGGATTCGCGTCGCTCCGGATCGGCACCTGCTCGACCATCTGCAGACCGTAGCCCTCGAGCCCAATCACCTTTTTCGGATTGTTCGTAAGGAAGCGGAACTGGCGGACGCCGAGATCATGCAAAATCTGCGCGCCGAGCCCGTAATCCCGCAGATCGCTCGCGAAGCCGAGCTTCGCATTTGCCTCCACCGTATCGAGCCCTTCCTCCTGCAATTTGTAGGCGTGGATTTTATTCGCGAGCCCGATCCCTCGACCTTCCTGCCGCATGTAGAGCAACACGCCATTTCCCTCATCGGAGATTTTCTGGAGCGCAGCATGGAGCTGGTTGCCGCAATCGCAGCGCCGCGATCCGAAGACATCGCCGGTTAGACATTCGCTATGCACGCGGACGAGCGTCGGCTGCGTCCCGACAATCGTTCCTTTCACTAGCGCGAGGTGATGTGAGCCGTCCAGTTTCGATCGGTAAAGATGCAGGTCGAAGTCTCCGAAGTCGGTCGGCAATTTTACGATTTGTTCGCGCTCGACCAGCTTCTCCTTGAGTCGCCGATACGCGATGAGGCTTTGGATCGTGCAAATGCGCAGACCGTGTTTTTTTCGGAACTCGATCAACTCGGGGAGCCGCGCCATCGTGCCGTCGTCGTGCAGGATTTCGCAGAGCACGCCGGCCGGCTGTAGTCCCGCCAAGCGCGCCAAATCGACCGCCGCTTCGGTGTGACCAGCCCGACGAAGGACGCCGCCTTCCTTCGCGCGCAGCGGAAAGATATGACCCGGTTGGACGAGATCTTCCGGCAGTGAACCGGGATTGGCGATGGTCTGGATCGTGGCAGCGCGATCGTGTGCGCTGATCCCGGTGGCGACGCCGCGTGCCGCATCCACCGAGACGGTGAAGTCGGTGCGATACATTTCGCGATTCTGCGCGACCATTCGCTGCAGACCGAGCTGCTCCGCGCGCTCATTCGAGATCGGCACGCAGATCAAGCCGCGGCCGTGTTTCGCCATAAAGTTGATCGCTTCCGGCGTCGCCTTTTCCGCCGCCATGACGAGATCGCCTTCGTTCTCGCGGTCGGCATCATCGGTCACGATGACGACCGCGCCGGCTGCGATTTCGCGCAGCACATCCTCGACCGTATCGAATTCCAACGCTTCCGGTGCCTCAGCAATCACGGTTTACCATTACTTCCGACCGACTTTTGGGCAACCCTAGTCGCACGCGCGGCTGAGAACGGCGCCTTCGCACCGCGCCGACCGATCACTTTGCGCTCGTCGCGACGATCGCTTCCGGGCGGTACATATCGTGATTGCTGCCTTGGAATTCAGCCTTCAACCTTACTTGGAAATGCGACAGGTCGACGATGTCCCAGCGCGTGAAATTCCAGTGGCCGGCGGTGCGAGGTTCATGTTCAAAGCCGAGGATGAAATGCACCGCATCATCGCGCACTTTGTTCGTGGCGCCTTTCGGTTCGAAATAAAATGTGCGGAAGCTGCTGTCGCGGCTGCCCGCGGCATAGAGCTTCGGATCGAGGTAATAAACCCGCTTCGAACCCGTCGCGACCAGGCGTAAATCCGGGTAACCCGAACGCTGCACACGATCGTCGGCGGTATGCGGAATGTCGCAGCTAAATCCGGGCGCAGCGTTCAACAGCTCCCGCGCCATGTCCTCGAAGTGGCTGCTCACTTCGTTGATCCGAGCGATGCCTTGGATTGGACTGTCGGCGGCGTTCATTCGCTTTAACACTTCATCAAGCACGGTGCTGATCTGCCTGATCACGCGTTGATCGATCTCATTGCTCGCGTCGACGGGAAGAACCCGCTTCCCCGTCGCATCGAGGATGACCTGTGGAAAGGGAATGCCGCGCAGCTCGTTCCCCTCGTGCAGGAGCCACGGAATCAATGTGTCGACCGGCGACTGCGCGTCCGTCGGCGGCGCGATTGGCTGTTGCGCGGCAGCGAGGCGCCCGACACACAGAAGGAGCGCGAGCGGCCACGTGCGGATCATGCGATCTCGATTCCTTCCATCAGATTTGGCAACACAGAGTCAATGGCGGCCTGGCTGCGCGCATGCACAAACATGAGCGGTTCGCCAGTTTCAATCTGCTCGCCAGTTTTCCGTATCGCAGAAAAACCGACCGCAAAATCGACGTCGTCTTCTGTCCGTTGCCGCCCGGCGCCGAGCAAAACCGAAGCC
>JALYZW010000145.1 GCA_030945725.1 Verrucomicrobiota bacterium
AAATTGCCGGAGATCGTGGCGCCACTCCCGCTAATCGCGAGATGGTGCATCGCGCCGTTATTGATCACGCCATCGTTCGTGGCGGTAATGATGTTGCCGGCCAGGCTGATACTACCGTTGCCGGCGAGGGTGCCGCCATTGAGGAAATTGATGTTGGCGGAGCCGTAAACGCTGGGAGTCGATGTGATCAGTCCGTTATTAGTGAGGGTGCCGCTGATCGCGAGCGTGACGGCGTTGCTGCGCCCGTTCTGAAAGTAACCTTCAATCGTGACGTCGTTGAGGGTCAGCCCGCCGTCGTTGCGGACGAGTCCCTGGGCGGTATCGGTGGTAGCATCGTAAGTGCCGCCTCTGATCGTGCCGCCCTGCACGGTGATCCCTCCCTGAAAAAGCACGATGGAATCTCCGACGGTTTGGATGGTGCCGCCCGTGTTATCGATCGAGAAGGTGAGATTCGCCTCTTGGATGTCGAAATTGCCGAACAGGAGCTCGGCGCGGTTGGAGGCCTGCATCGTGCCGCTGTTCACGAAGTTGCCTCCGACCAAGCTGAGCCCTTTGCGGTTGCCGGCGGAATCTGGGCCGACGTTGGCGTCGACCAAGCCCCGGTTGGTGAAGGCGCCGTTGATCGTGCACGGTCCCGAGCCGTTCAGCGTGTGGGTTGCGACTTGCGTGAGCGTGCTGCCGTTCGCGATCGTGATCCCGCCGCCGTTCCCGCGCAGGACGAGCAAGCCATTGCCGGCGAGCGTGGCGTTCTGCGGAACGTTGAGGGTGATGTAGCTTCCGGAGTTAAAATCAAAGCCGCCGCCGATAATCAAGCCGTTGTTGGTGATCGTGCCATTGATCGCGAAGGGCGTGTCGAACTCGAAGGCCGTGCCGGTGCTAAGGGTGAGATTCGAAAGCGTGGCCCCGCCGCTCTGCGTCGGCACGAGGAAGAAGTTTTGACGGCTGGCGTCGCCGCTGCTGGTGAGTGTGCCGCCGGTGATGGAGGCGCCGCGGGTCAACGTGACGAAATTGGTTCCCGGAAAGCTGGAATTGATTCCGCTGACACTGATCGTCCCGCGCGAGTTATCGACCACGCCACCGCGCAGCTCGAGATTCCCGTTTGCAGTGACGGTCATGAGATTGTTATTCGTGATCTGGGGAGAGGTGAGGATGAAGTTGTTTACCAGCACGGTGTCGCGGGTGTAATTGTTGAAGCCGTTCGCGGTGATGGTGCCGTTGTTGACGAGTGAGTTGGCGATGGCCCCGCCGCCTCCGCCCTCGATCGTGTGTTCGATGGCGTTCGTGATCACGCCCGCGCCTGAGGTGATCGAGCTTTTCCCAATGCCGAAAACGCCACTCCCGGTGAACGAAATGTTCGCGGGAAGAGCAAGCGTCGTGGCCGCGGTGTCCCCGCGCTCGAAGAAGGAGCCGTTATTGGTCAACGTTGGTCCGGCCAGGGTGAACGTGACCGCGTGGTCACCAGCGCCGCCGCTGTTTGAGCTATCGAAGTTGAGGATAGCTCCGTTCGAGATGCTGAGGTTGCCGGCGGAGACGGACTCATTCAAGTGCACGCCGCGGGTGGCGCCCGAGCCGATGAGCACATTTGCCCCTGTGTTATTCGGGAAATCGGGCGTGCTCCAGTTACTCACGTCCTGGAGGTACGATTGATTATGGCAATCGAGGGCGGTCTTCTGGGCCTGAGTCCACAGGTTGTTATTGGAGGCGAAGTGCTGGAAGCCGCACGAATCGGTGTCGAGGAGTTGGCCGTTCGCCTGTTGCACATAGGTCTGCGAGAACGCGGCTGGCGCGGTGATCCAAGCGAGCGCAACGGTCGCAGTGACGCGGGTGAGACGAAGAGTTAGCAGTCGGCATGGAACGAATTTCATAAGGGTCTGGCAGCGGTGTGAGAGGGTTGTAATCACGGCACGCGTGGCTTGGGCAGACGCGCTCATCATTTCTAAACGCGCAAAATCCCGGCAAAACCGCGCAACAAATTATCATGGGTGTGCGTTTTTCCGTGAATCCCGAGACCGGCCATGCCTAGACTCGGGCCCCAAAGGATCTCGTGAACGAACCGAAAGCCTCAGACGTCACCGAAATCCTGCGGACTTGGACCTCGGGTGACGAGCAGGCGCCCGAACGCCTGATGCCGTTCGTCTATGAGGAACTGCGGCGGATCGCGCGCCGGCACTTAAGCGCGGAGCGTTCCGATCACACGCTTCAGCCGACCGCGCTTGTCCACGAAGCCTATCTCCGCCTTGTCGATCAAAGCCGGGCCGACTGGAAGAACCGCGCGCAGTTCTTCGGCCTCGCCGCGCAGCTCATGCGGCGCATTCTGATCGATCACGCGCGCGCTCATCACGCGGCTAAACGGGGCGGCGCCGCGGAGCACCTGTCGCTCGATGACCTCGACATCTCGCCTAAAGCACGCGCGAGCGAGCTGCTCGCGCTCGACGCTGCGCTCGAGGATTTTGCCGCCATCGATTCCCGCAAGAGCCGCGTGGTAGAACTGCGCTTCTTCGGTGGCTTGAGCGTGGAAGAAACCGCTGAGGTGATGAGCTTGAATCCTGCTACCGTTCGAAGAGATTGGACAGTCGCCAAAGCGTGGCTGCATCGAGCGATCAAGGGCAATGTCGTTGCATCTACCTAGCGACTGCCGGAACCTGCCGCGGTGAAGGAAGACTGGCAGCAGGTTGAGGACCTTTTCTTCCGCGCACTCGAGCACGATCCGGTGACGCGCACGCAATTCCTGCGCGACAGTTGCGATGAGCGCCTTTCCCTCTACGAAGAAGTCGCCACCTTGCTCCGTTCACATGAAGAAGCCGGCTCTTTCATCGAGCGTCCTGCGGCCGCGTGCTCGGCCGAGCTCGTAAGTGACCTTGTCGACGGCTTGCACCCGGGAGAGGCGGTCGGCTCCCATACGATCCTCTCCCTCATCGGCAGCGGAGGCATGGGCGAGGTCTATCTGGCCGAAGATAATGATCTCGGCCGAAGGGTTGCCCTAAAACTCGTTAAACGCGGATACGGCACGGCGGAAATCATCCGACAGTTTCGGCGGGAAGAACGCATCCTAGCCGGGCTGACTCACCCAAACATCGCACGTCTTTACGGCGGAGGTGTTACAGCCGACGGGCTGCCTTACTTCATTATGGAATACGTAGAAGGCGACCGCCTGGACGACTATTGCGAACTGCACCTGCTCACTATCTCCCAACGTCTCGAACTGTTCCGCAAGGTCTGCGCCGCCGTTAGTTATGCCCATCAGCGGCTTATCATTCACCGTGACCTGAAGCCGGCGAACGTCCGGGTAACAGCGGACGGCGAGCCCAAGCTGCTCGATTTCGGGATCGCCAAGCTACTCGGCGCTGACTCTGCCGCATCCTCCGAAGGGACCATTACTGGTTTTAACGCCATGACGACGGACTACGCCAGCCCGGAACAAATATTTGGCGAGCCGATAACGACCGCGACGGACATCTATAGCTTGGGTGTAATCTTGTACCAGTTACTCACTGGCACAAAGCCATTCGACTTCGATAACCGCGCGCCGGAGGCGATCGCCCATGCGGTCCGCACCCAGGAACCGACCCGCCCCAGCAGTGCCGCAGCGCGCTTAGGTGGTCAGCTCCACGCCGGAAAAGGTTTACGTGGCGACCTTGATACCATCACCTTGATGGCTCTGCGGAAAGAAACGGCACGCCGGTATCCTACGGTCGAGCGTTTTTCGGATGATATCAGGAGATACCTTGAAGGCCGTCCGGTTATTGCCAGAAAGGACACTATCAGCTATCGGGCGGGGAAATTTATCCGGCGCAATCGCATAGGTGTCACCGCCGGTCTGCTTGTTCTCTTGTCGATGATTGGCGGCATTGTCGCCACCTCGTGGCAGGCACGAATGGCGCGGCAGGAGAAAACAAAGGCGCAGAGTGTGAATGCTTTCCTCGAAGACATGATTAGTTACTCAAATCCTTACCTCGACTCTCTGAGGAAAGATGGCCGCACGGCCACGATGACAGAGCTGCTCGATGCCGCCGCGCAGCGCTTGACTGAGAAAGACTTTGCACAACAGCCGGAAATCAGAGCGGAACTGGAGCGAATCATCGCGATTAGTTACAACGGACAAGGACGGCCGCGGCTCGGCGAAGACCACATGCAAAATTACATTTCGCTTGCGAGCCAATTGTATCCATCGAACGATCCCCGCCGCCTTCCTGCTTCGGCCGATCGCGCGTATCTGCTGTTCAGCCACGGAGAACTCGCGCCCGCCGAGAAAGCTTACCGCCAGGTATTACCGCAATTGCGAGAGGCCTACGCCAAACGAACCTTTCCGATCGATGAACTCGTGGTAGCCCTGAACAATTTTGGTTACTTGCGCCGCACGCAAGGCGATTCCAAAGAAGCCGAATCAGTCTTCCGCGAAACGATATCCCTAAGCTCACAGTTACCGAAAGGAACGCATTTCATTACCGGAGTGACCCGCGGCACCCTGGCTTCTACCCTGGCCGACGGAGGGAACTTTCAGGAAGCCCTCCGGACTGCCAACGATGCTGTGCTCAAAGAACAGCAGGCCGGTCGATCTGACACCCCTAGTTACGGCTTTACTCTTACTATTTTAGGTGGGTTCTTGACGGAGACCGGAGACTTCCCAAAGGCAGATGCGGCTCTGGCCGAAGGGGAGCGTCTTTTTCGGCGCTTGCTGGGACCTGCGCACCTTTGGTTGGGCGATAACCTGCGCAACCAGGCGATCTCCTTTTACAGACAAGACCGATTTGGCGAAGCAGAAGCAAAGGTGACTGAAGCCCTAAGTATCTACAATGAAAGCTTTGGTCCGCACTACGACCAGTATCCAACCGCACTGATAACGAAGGGATTAATCCTCAATAGGACAGGAGACTCCCAAAAGGGCGAAGCAGTTCTGCGCGAGGCTCTGAAACTGCGCATGGATTCTTTACCAAAGAATCATTTCTGGGTTGCGGAAGCGGAAGAAGCGCTCGGGCAGTGCCTGCTTTCGCAAGGCCGACTCGACGCTGCGGAGGCGCTCCTCTTGGAAGCTCACGCAAAACTCGCGGCCACTTTCGGGCGCGATGACCCGCGCACCCGGGCGGCTTTGAAGCCTCTGCTCTCCCTTTATCAAGCCTCAGGCCGGACCAGCGAAGCCGCGCTCCTGCAGTGACCCGTTCTAGGGTTGCGGCGTGGGGTGGAATCGAATGAGTTCGAGTTTCGCGCTGGCTCTACTTTTTCGCCGCTAATCGAGCTTGGAGGAACGCCATCACGGCCGCTTCTTCGGCGCGAAGATCGTCGAGCTGTTCCGAAAGCGCCTGTTCCGTGCGCTCTTTCAGACCTTCGATCGCGGCGCCGCTGAGATAGCTCTCGAGCACCACGGGATGGACGTAGCACTTTCGGCAGACCGCCGGGGTGTTGCCGAGAATCTTGGAGACCGCGCTGATCGCGGTCTTGATATTCTTTTTCGCCTCCGCCTTGGTCTCGTACGGGCCAATCGAACTCAGCGCCATCGCGGCGAGCACGGTTCCCGCCCACGTGCGAAAATCTTTCGCGGTGAATTCTTCGCCGGAAATCTCCTGTAGATAATCGTTCACGTCCTGCGACGTAATGTTTCGGCGTTCGCCCTCATCGTCGATGTATTGAAAAATATCCTGACCCGGAAGGTCCTGCAGTTTCCGGATGATTTTCGCCACGCGCTGGTCGCTCACTTCGATTTCGTGGTCGATCCCGCTCTTCCCGCGGAACCGAAACCGCATCGTCGATCCAGTCACGTCCACATGCCGGTTCCGCATCGTGGTCAGGCCGAACGATTTGTTCTCCTTCGCATACTCTTCATTGCCGATGCGGATGAAGGTGCGTTCGAGTAGCTGCACGATCGTCGCCAGCACCTTGTTCCGTTGCAGGCCGGAGAGCGCGAGATCACGTTTCACGCGTCGGCGAATTTTCGGAAGCGCTTTCCCGAAGACGACCATCTTTTCGTACTTGTTGTCGTCTCGAATTTCCCGCCAACGCTCGTGGTAGCGGTACTGTTTGCGGCCACGATCGTCGCGCGCTGTCGCCTGGATGTGCCCGTTGGATGACGGGCAGATCCACACTTTTTTGTAGGCCGGCGGAATCGCCAGCCGGTTGATCCGGAGCACACGCGCTTCGTCGCTGATTCGTTTTCCGTCGGTGTCGAAATATTCAAAGCCTTCGCCCTTTGGCTTGCGCGTGTAGCCAGGTTGATCGTCGGTCACGTAGCGTAATCCGGCCTCCTCGGCCGCCTCTTCCGCATCAGATGTACTTTTTACCTGCGCGACCTTCTTTGTCTTCACGGGCGCCTGCGCTGCGGATGCAGTCATGCAACTTGATACGTTCCGAGTATCCCGGGAGGCCGCACTTTCTTACGTAACCACGCCGCGTCACGCCGCGCGGCGCCTCCCGATCATGGCGGCACGCGCCAATACAGCCGACTACGCGCCGTAGCTTTTCGTGAATTTCTTGCGCGACTCCGCTTCGCCTGCCGTCGGCGCCGCTGCTGCTTCGGAAGCTGACGGGGCCGCCACTTCCGCCTGAGGTTCTCGCGCAGCCGCAGACGGCTCAGACTCTGAGATCGGCGCGGCAGACCCGCCGCCCTCGTGCTGTGACACCTCCACGAACGCCATCTGCAGATTCGCGAGCGTGTTTCGGATCACGGTCGCCTCTTCACTGCTCAAATTCCCACGCGTCTTCTCCTGAATCATCGCGAGCTGATCGATGAACATCTTCGCCAACTCGAGATTTACCTCGCCTTGGCCGGTCTGCGGATTCGGAATCTGTCCGAGGAAAAGCGCGGCGTTCTGCGCCTGCATCATCACGAATTCGATGAAACGCTGCGAGAGTTCGCCCGACTGTGTGTTGGTTTGGACCTCGGCCATAAATTATTTCTTCCTGGTTGCTTTCTCGACCGCCGGCGGCCGCACGGTTGCGATCACGTACGGCTGCTTCGCAAAATATTTCGCGGCCACGCGCCGGACGTCCTCGACTGTCACCGCTGTGACATCCTTCTCCAGCGTTTTGTAGTGATCGAACCCGAGGCCATAGAGTTCATCGAGCGCCGCCATGTAGCCGAACGTGTCGTTGCTCTGATTCGAAATCTGCTGCTGTCCGATCAGTTTCTTCTTGGCTCGGTTCAACTCATCACTCGTTAGGCCTTCGGTCGCCAGTTTGTTGATCTCATCTAGCAGCGCCGCTTTCACCGCGATCAGCTTTTGCGGATCGGTGCCGAGATAGAACAGGAACAGTCCCGGCACCAGGCCCTGCATCTGGCTCGCGCCGACGTAATAGGCGAGACCCATCTGCTCGCGAATCCGCACGAAAAAGCGCGAGCCGAGATCGCTGCTCGCCTCATCGATCAGTTCGAGCGCGTACCGATCCGGGCTGTGCAAGTCGACTCCGCGGAAGCCAACCATCAGGACACCCTGCGCCTTGTCTTTCACGCTCTCGACCGGAGTGGTCTTCGTGAAGGGCGCCGGCAGCGGCGCGTCCTGCAGTCTCAGCTCACCAGGCCGCATCTCCGCGAGAGATTGCTCGAAAAGCTCCTTCACCTCGGCCGCTTTCACATTTCCGAAAATCGAGATCACGCCGTTCTTTGCCACGATGTATCGATCGCGGAAGTCGCTCAGATCTTTCGAGGTTAATTTTGCCAGCGCGGAAGCTGATCCGTTCGAGCGCAGCGCGTAGGGATGCTGCGGGAATAGCGTTTCGCGCAAGATATTTCGCGCGACCGTGGTGAGCTGTTCTTCGTCTTCCTGGATCGCCGCGAGCTGGACTTCCCGCTCCAGATTCACAGCGGCGTCGGGCATCGTGGCGTGCAACAAAACGTCCGCGAGAATATTCACGCCAAGCGCGAGGTCCGGCTCGGTCAGGTCGACCGAGACACTGAAGCTGTTGTTCCCCGCATCGCTGCCAATGTTTCCACCGACCGCTTCGATCTCGGCGGCGATTTGCTCCGCCGTTCGATTCGTGGTGCCTTTCAAGAGCGTCTTCGCCATCAAGCGCGTGACGCCGTTCGTCTGCGGTGTTTCAGCGAGCAACCCACCGCGGAAAACCGCCGTGATCGAGATGAGCGGCAGCCGCGGATCTTCGCGCACGAGGAGGCGCAGTCCGTTTGACAACTCGATCTTCTGAATTTCTCCCGCCTTCACCGGCTCCGCCTTCACCGCTTTTCCGGCCAGCGTGCCTTTTGGATTCAACGAAACGATGGTCAGATTTTCGTCCGTCAAATACTGCGTCGCCACGCGTCGGAGATCGTCCGCAGTGACGCGCTGCACGGCGTCAAGGTAGTTCCGGGTAAAGTCGAGATCGCGGGTCAGAAACCAGTTCGAGCCGAGATCGGAAGCCTGGCCGCGCATCGTGGTGAGCGATCCGAGATGGTGGCTGAGCGAAATCTTTTTCGCCTTCGCGAGCTCGTCATCCGTCATGCCGCTCGCCTTTATTTCCGCGAGGATTTCGAACACGAGTTTCTGGGTCGCGTCGCGTTTCGCCGGATCGACAGTTGCGTCGATTCCGAGAATGCCGGGATCGCCGGGCGTGTAGGAAAACGCGGAAACTCCATACGCGAGCCCAGCTTCTTCGCGCACGCGGCGGTACAAACGCGAGCTGCGACCATCGCCGAGGACGGTCGCGAGAAGATCGAGCGCGGGGACATCGGGATGGGTCAATTCCGGGACGTGCCAGGCAAGCGAGAGGCGTGTCAGCTCCGTCGAAAATTCCTGGTGCACTTCGCGCCGGCCGAGCTGCGGCGGCTCCGCCGGGATGTAAATCGGCTTCAGCGATTTTTCCGGATACGATTTGAAGAACTTCTCGACCTGCTCGTAAACCGCGGCCGCATCGACATCGCCGACCACGACGAACGTGATGTTGTTCGGCACGTAACGCGTTTTGTAATACTGCATCACCTGCTCCTGCGTGAGCTGGTTGTAGACTTCGAGCTGACCGATCACCGGCAACCGATACGGATGGCGCTGATACGCAGTCGCGAAAAGCAATTGCGCCGTCATCCGGTCGGGATCGTCCATCCCCATCGCGAACTCGCGCCGGATCACTTCCTGTTCCTTCGCGTACTCGGCGGCGGGCAGCGTCGAGTTCATCATCGTATCGGACAAAATTTCGAGCGCGGCGCTCGTGCCATCTTTCGGAACGTCGATCCAGTAGACCGTGCGATCGAATGAGGTGTAGGCGTTGATGTAACCGCCGACATCCTGCACTTGCTGCGCGATCGCGTTCGCCGGCCGGGTCTTCGTGCCCTTGAACAACATGTGTTCCAGGATGTGCGACAGCCCGGCCCCGAGATGTTCGTCTTCGTCGATGCTGCCGGTCCCGCACCAAGCCTGGACGCTCGCAACCGGCGCGCTGCGGTCTTCCTGCACGATGACCGTGAGGCCGTTCGGCAGCGTCCGCTTTTGTGCGGAGGTCGGCGGGAAAGTGATCGGCGCGCCCTTCCCAGCGGGGGCGGCTTTCAGACTGGCAGAGTTGATCATACAGACGAAGAAGAGCGCGACGGCGAACGCCGCGCGCGTCATGAAAGCTTCGGCGCGGGCAGGGCCGGCGGTAGCTTCGCGATCGGCGGCTTATCGGGCTCGAATGGCTTCACGAATGCGGTCTGGAAATCGAACACGTTCTTGAAGTCGTCGATCGAGTCCTCCTCCGTTTTTCCGAAGATCCCGGCGCCGATCAAATTGAAGACCATGTTGCCGACGTCTTCTGTGGTTTTAACTCCCCAGTACGAAAGGACCGTCGTGACCATCGGGCCGAATTCCTTCAACGCATATTGCCGAACGCCATCGAGCAGTTCGGGGCCCGCGACGTGTCGCACGGAAGCGCCTTTCACTTTTTTTTGCTGCTTCGTCGTGTAGTCCAGCGCATCGCGCAGAAAGACATAGGCGTCGCGGTGATAACGTCCGTCCATCGCGACGATCGAATCGAGAGCCTCCGCGAATCCGATTTTTTGCATGACAGTTACGCACCTAGTTTGGAGCGTGCGCTACGATACGCGTCAAGCGTTCAGCGGCAACTTTCGCAGTTTCAGGCGGTCTGTTTCCGAGCTCAATTTCCCAACTCAGACTCGAGAGCGGTGAGATAAACCGAAATCGCATCTCGCCGCGGCGGCCGATCATTCGCCACCTCTTCCGCCGCCAAGCTGTAATCGGCGAAGAGGCCGCTCTGCGATCGCGATTGCGTCGCTTCAAACCAGTTCAGGTAATCGTCCATTTCGCGGGTCCGCGCGGCGACTTGCGCGCGGGTCGCTTTCGTTCGCGTCAGACGCGCCGCGACGCCGCGAGTTTTCCGCTGCGCGAGTGCCGCGGCGATCTGCTGATATTCCGCCACGATCGGTCGATAAAGCAGGTTCACGCGCGTCCCGAGCAAGAGCAATTCCGCACTGGTCCGTTGCAGAGCCGCTGGTGCCGCCGGGTCGCGAATGAATGCCGGAAATTCATCGAGACCGTAGTGCGCCGGGCGCGCCGATGTGCCGATTGGCAGGACCAGGAGTCGCTCGATTTCGACTTCAGTCTCGGCTGCGGTGAGAAGGCGATTCCTGTCGGCGACGAGCAAATGCTTCAGCGCACCGCGCCACGCGGCTTCGCCCCCCGCTTGCCCTCCAGACAGAATTGGAAACCGCCCCACGAGCGTTGCGACCGGCTCGCCTTCTCCCGCGAAATCTTTGATCAACGCGCTCAGCCGCGCACCATTGTCGCTGCTGCTCAGCAGATCGACGAGAGCTGCGCAGTAAGCGCGGTAGATCTCACGCGCGATCGGATCGAGAAGCTCCGGCCGTTGTGCGAGCACTTCGCCAAGCGAGGCCAGTTTGTCGGCGCGAGCGAGCGGGACCAAGGGTTCGATCATTCGCGAAATTTCCGCGCCTGATTGTCGTGCGAGCAGCCCTTCGAGGAGCCATTCCGGCGGCTCGGTGTAGGCGGATCCGGGCGCCAGCCGCGGCGCGTCCCGGTACATCATCTCGAGCAACAGAGCCCGCAGAATTTCCCGCTGCACGCCTGCGACGTTTACTGCTTTCCCGAGCGCGAGGTCGACCTGCAGTTTCAATCCCGCTTCGGTCTCGCTCACGCTGACGAGAGCGGGAGCCGCTTCCGGCAGATTCGCCTGCGCAAATTGTGCATTCAGCACGATGGGCAGCTTCCATTGATCGTGCTCGCGCAGTGTGCTTAGCAGTGATTGTTTTGTCCGCTCTGCGACGTCTGAGACTGCGCCGCGCAACTGCCCGTCAGGGCCGTAGACAAGGAACTGTCTTGAGGTGCTGACGCTTCGATCGGACGTCGCCGCGCCGATGAGGATCGCCGGCAGCGCCAGGCTTAGAATTGAGCAAAGAAGCGCGGAAAGCGGCAAGCGCATGGATGACGCGAGGCTAACCATGCGTCGCGCCGGGTGGCGAGCAGAACGTGAGAAGACGTCGCCCCTGGTTCGGCAAAAGCCGCAACATAGCGTTCCAGTCGGGGTATAATAGAAACAACACATTCACTAATGAAGAACCACAAATTGATCCTTTTCGGTGCTGTCGCCCTCGCCGTCGCCGCGACTACGCCTCTCCATGCACAAACGAGGTCGGCGCGGTCCGCGACCTCCGCGCGCCCGCACTTCGCTGCGTCCGCCGCGACATCTGGTCATTGGGGCAACCGGGCGAATTCGGGTAACTGGAGGAACCGGCCCGGTTCCGACGGATGGCGCTATCGTCATCACCGTGGCTACTCGAATTTCTACTTTGGGACCGGTTTCGGTTTCGGTTACCCGTACGGTTATGGCTATCCGTATGGATACGGGTATGGCGATCCGTTCGGATATTCGGTGTTCAATGACGCTTATGGGCCCGGATACGGATACGGGTATGGTTACGACGCTTATTCGAGGGGCGTGGTCCGCGGCCAGGTCGTCGGGAGTCGTGGTTCCGTCGGTGCACAAGTCCAGCAACGGCTTGCGCGGGAAGGTTATTACCGCGGACCGATCGACGGCGTCGTCGGCAACGGCACACGGCGCGCGATCCGCTCCTACGAACGCGCCCACGGCCTGCCAGTGGATGGCCAGATCGATCGCCAATTACTCGCGACTCTCGGCCTCGCGTAATTCGCGCCGCAACCTACGCGCGGGTGAATGGCCGAAACGCTATTCGCCCGCGACCGCTGCTACCGCGGCGGCACAATCGTGACCGACTGCGCGTGCAACTCGATTGCGCTCATTTTCGTGAGCGATTTGCGTTCGCGCTCCAGCGCCGCCCAGACGTCGGTAAAGAGCGGGGCCGCGAACTGCATGAGCTGCGGATGAATCGGTAAACGACCTATGCTACCACCGCGATTTTGGGCGATGACCGAGCCGTTGTTTAACGAGACATTGTAGGCGCCGCCAACGCAGAGCGACTGCCCGAAGAGCGAGCGCTCGATGGTGACACGACACAGGTTTTCAT
>JALYZW010000158.1 GCA_030945725.1 Verrucomicrobiota bacterium
ACGAAAATCCAAACCAGATCGACGAAGTGCCAGAACAAGCCGGCCACTTCGACGCGGTTCGCGAGGTGCTCGGGATTCCGTTTGTAAAGGTTCGCGCCCACGGGGAGCCATAAATAGGTAAAGACGACCACGCCACCGAGCACGTGCAAGCCATGCAGCCCGGTGATCGTAAAATAAGTCGCAAAATAGGGGCTATGTTTCGGCAGGAACATGTTCGCGTACTCGACGTCTGCCTTGTCGATCTTGGCGATCTTCTCCGTGGCCGGGACCGGCCAGAAGTGCGGGCGATCGGAAGCAGGATTCGCGGGGTCTGCATTCACCGCATCGAGCGCGACCTCGTATTCCTTGATGTTCGGATCGTGTAGCGCTTCGTGATTGTGCAGGTGTCCGGTGATCTCGCGGCGGGGCGCGAGTCCTTTGTCCGCGAGATGATTATTCGCGAGATACGGCTCGTACTTTTCGAGCGATTCCTTTTTGATGAACGCGCCGAAGTGCTCGAATTTCTGCGGCCACTCGTAGGCGAGTTTCACGACGAGGAAAATGATCCCGCACAGAATCGTCACGCCCATGTAGAACTTGTAGCGCGCGAATTGGCGCATCTTCAGCGCGGCCCACGCGAGCACGACAGTGACGGAGGACGCGATCAGCACCGCCGTGTTCATCGTGCCCACCGGCACGTTCAACAGTCCGTGCGGCCACGCGCCCGGCTCCGCATCGAGCCGAAGGAAAACGTAGGCGGAAAAAAGCCCGCCGAAGAGCATCACTTCGGATGCGAGGAAGAGCCAGATGCCGACTTTCGCGTTCCAAAGGCCGGTGTCCGGCCGGGCGGTGACGGTGTACGGAATATCCATGATCTACAACTTAATGGGCGGAGGCTGCCGCGGCCGCGTAGGCGCGCCGATCACTCTCGGTCAACGGCTCGGTCTGCATCGTGAAATCCTGCTCACGTCCCGGCAGGCTGTATTCATACGGACCGCGATGGACGACAGGCGTTACCGCGAAGTTGCCATGCGGCGGCGGGGAAGGCGCCGACCATTCGAGCGTGGTCGCTTCCCACGGATTGTCGTTCACTTTCTTCCCGTGCTTCATGCTCCAGAAGAAATTGATGATGAATGGAATTTGCGCGAGGCCCATGACCCACGCTGCGATCGATATCGGCGTGTTCCATTGGAAACCACTCAGTCCCCACACCTTTTCCCCCGCCACGCCCCAGCCTTGGCCGCCATCATACCAACGGCGATGCATCCCGAGCATTCCCTGCAGAAACATCGGCAGAAAGATGACATTCATGCAAATCAGGGACGGCCAGAAATGCACTTTCGCCCAGAATTCGCTCATCATTCGGCCGGTCGCTTTCGGGAACCAAAAATAGATGCCGGCGAAGACCGCGAAGATGGTTCCCGGCGCCACGATGTAATGGAAATGCGCGATCACATAGTAGGTGTCGTGCAGGTAAAGATCCGCGGAGTTAAACGCGAGCGGAATACCGGTCAGACCGCCGATGCCGAACATGGGCAGGAACGCGGTCGCGAAAAGCATCGGCGCATTGAAACGAATCGACCCCCCCCAGAGCGTAATGAAGAATGCGCTCAAAATAATCACGGACGGGATCGAGATGATCATCGTCGTCGTTTGGAAAAAGGCACTGACCGCCGAGCCCATGCCCGTGAGCCACATGTGATGCGCCCAGACGATAAAGGAAAGAAAGCCGAGGACGAGCGCGCCGAACACCAGCGACTTGTAACCCCAGAGCGGCTTGCGCGAGTTGTTCGCAATGATCTCCGCGACGATCCCCATGCCGGGCAGAATCAACACGTAAACCTCCGGGTGGCCGAGGAACCAGAAGAGATGTTGCCAGAGCAGCGGACTGCCACCGCCCGAGATGTGGACCTGCGCGCCGTTCACGACCAGGCCCGCTGGCATGAAAAAGCTGGTCGCTGCGAGGCGGTCCATCAACTGCATGACAATCGCGGCCTCCAGCGGCGGGAAGGCGAGCAAGAGGAGGAACGCCGTCACGAATTGCGCCCAGACGAAAAATGGGAGGCGCATCCACGTCATCCCCTTGGCGCGCAATTGGATGATGGTCGCGATGAAATTCACCGCGCCGAGAAGCGAAGAGGTAATCAGGAGAATGAACCCGACCAGCCACATCGTCTGGCCGTTAAAGATGGGATCGTAGGTCGGCCCTTTGTCCGCGATGACGGACAGCGGGGTGTAGGAAGTCCAGCCGCCCTTGGCCGCGCCGCCGGGCACGAAAAAGCTCGCCAGCATCACCATTCCGCCGACGAAAAACGCCTGGTAGCTCGCCATGTTGATCTTCGGGAAGGTCATGTCCGGCGCGCCAATTTGCAGCGGTACGACGAAATTGCCGAAGGCGGCGAAAGCGATCGGAACGATCCCGAGAAAGATCATGATCGTGCCGTGCATCGCGCCTAACGAGTTGTAGAACTCCGGCGTCATCTTTCCGTCGGGCATGCTGCCGGGCCCGAGAATATTTCCGAGGAACTTGCCGATCACCGGTAATTCCTGGCCGGGATAAGCCAGCTGCCAGCGCATCAGCATCATCAGGCTGAAGCCGAAAAAGAGAAAAATCAGTCCGGTGATTCCGTACTGGATTCCGATCACCTTGTGGTCGGTCGAGACGATATATTTGCGGAAAAATCCGAGCTCATGATGATCGTGACCCGCGTCGTGATCATGCGAATCGTGCGGCGCGTGCGAGTGAGGGGCGAGACCGGTGGAGGCGTCCATATGAGGGAAAGCTGAACGTGAATATCAGGGCAAAGTTTTCAAGATAAAAGAGACAATTTCGATTCTGGGGCAGCGCACGCAAGTTTCCGGAGATTCCGCGCACGTTCCCGTCATCTCGAGCGGAGCGCAGCGCAGTCGAGAGAGCCCGTGGCTTCTCAATCGGTGATTTTACAGCGCAGTCCAGAGACGCCGTGGCCTAACGATCGGTCATCCGCAGCGTCGTTGTGACACCCCCCCGGCCCTTACCGTCGATACTGCCACGGGGTCCCTCGACTCCGCTCGGGATGACGGGCGTTTGCTTGTGTTCCCGCGCGCAGGAATATTGGTGGGATGTTTGCGGGTGTTGCCGATGCCGATTTGGCAAAAACCGAGCTCTACGCCGAGCTGTGGTCGCAGTTGCGCGGCCTTATCGCCGACGAGCCGGACGCAGTCGCGAATATGGCGAACTGCGCCTCGCTCATTTTTAATTCCGTCCCTCGCCTGAACTGGGCGGGTTTCTACCTGCTCAAAGGCGGCGCGCTCGTGCTCGGTCCATTTCAAGGCAAACCAGCGTGCGTCCGAATCCCGCTCGGCCGGGGCGTTTGCGGAAAAGCTGCGCAGGACCGGACCGTCCTGCGGGTCCATGACGTGAACGAATTTGATGGCCACATCGCGTGCGACACAGCCTCGCGGTCGGAGATTGTGATTCCGCTGGTCTCCGCCGATTCGCAGTTGATCGGTGTTCTCGATGTCGACAGCCCAGTGCCCGGCCGCTTCGATCAGGAGGACGAAGCGGGCCTCGTGGCGCTCGCCGCGATCATCGCCGCGAAAATCTAGCGATTCCGTCGGGCGAATCGAGCCTGATGCGCGCCGGCCAGGCTCGACAGAGTCTCGCCCTACCGATCGTGTTTTCGGCGACGGGAAATCGTTAACTGCCGTGTTCCTCGGCGTCGTCGCCATGCTCGACGATATCGCCGGTCTGGAAAAGAACGCCTTGCGCGATCTCGCGCCAAAGCGGCTTTTGCCGGAGCAACCACTCGAGGTCCATCGAGAAATGTTTGAACTCCTCCTTCTGCGCGTTCTTCATGATCGCGCGCGCTGATTTATCCTTTTCCAGCGACATCCGTTGTTCGTACCAATTAATCGCCTCCGCTTCCTCCGTCAGCGAAACGATCATGCGGGCGAAGGTGCGGGTCTGGGCCGATAGTTCCGCGGCCGGCTCGTGGTATTGTTCGAATCCCATAATTTGATTTACTTGTTAGGCCGCTTCCGGCGCCGTTTGTTCCTTCTCTAATTGAATTTGCCGCAGTCGTCGCAGGGAATGGTTCTTGAGGCTTTCCTCGAACAAATCGCGATTGATCGACTGCGCCGCCGCGGCCCCCTCGCCCGCGGCGATGATCATCTGACAGTTTGCCGGGGTGACACAACCCGCCGCATACAAACGTGGCACGCTCGTGTGCATGCAATGATCCACTTCGATCTGCCCGTCTTCATCGAGTTTCGCCCCGAGTTGCTCGGCCAGCTCGGTGTGAAAAATGTCGCCGCGAGTGGTGAAAATGTTGTCGATCTTCACCTCAGGGCCGTTTTCCAAAGTGAGACCGAGAATCTTACGGTCCCGATGTTCGACGTCGCGAATGCGATCGGTGTAAACCGGGATCTCATATTCCGCGATCCACTCCGCATGTCGCGGCCCCCAGCGGATCTTCTCGCCATTGGTCGCGATGATAACGCAGGACGAATAGAGCAACATTCCCAGCGCATATTCCACCGCCTCTGCGTTCGATCCGCAGATCGCGATCCGTTTCTCCTGCACGCGGAAGCCGTCGCAATCTTTGCAAAAAAACATGCTGTGCCCGAGGCACTCTTTCACTCCGGGGATGTCCGGCGGGAGATGAAAAATGCCGGTCGCGAGCAAAATTCGCCTGGCCGAATAGACATCTTTTTTCCCGCGCAAGGTGAAGAACTCTTCGCCTGAAGTGACTTCGGTGATTTCGTCTTGCGTGAATTCAACCTGGTGACGTTCCGCCTGCTTCTGCCCTCTCCGCAGCAGTTCTTCACCGTCAATGCCGTCGGCGAAACCCAAATAATTTTCGACGGTAGGTTCCCATTTCGCCATCGAATGTCCGGAATCGATGACAAGCGTGTCCCGCTGCGCGCGGCCGAGGTAAATCGCGGCCGAAAGTCCGCCGATCCCGCCGCCGATGATGATCACCTCGCGCGTAGGCGATTGGTCGAGGTCCTTGTGTTTGATCATCGTCCATATTCGGACGTGCGCGGCGTGCGAGATGTGAAATTCGTGGAGACAAGAGACGCGCAAGGGCCGCTCGTGTCAGCAGCGAAGCTGACGTCCGTCACTTAATCCTGATCGGTAATCTCGTTTTCCAGTTCAGTTCTGAGATGCCGGCGTGCAGATTTTTTAATCGCGCGGCGCGATGCTGCGACGGCCTGCTTTTCGGACAGGCGTTCGCGTTTGCTTTTCGGATGCGCGGGATCGGGAGCGACGTGCTGGATCTTCGGCCGCGCCGCTCCGATTTTGCGCTCGCCCGGTTTCGTGTAGGGATTCATTGCCGCACGAACTCTCGCTCACGCAGGAGGACGGAAACCGAATTCCGCCTGCAATTTTCCCCACAGCCAGTCGACGAACCAATCTCTCTGCGTCGTGCCCGCGTTCGCGGCGGCGAGTTGCTCGGCCTTCTCGACGTTGCCGTTCAGGCAATAAAGATAGGTCAGCAGAAAGAGGTCGTTCGGTTCCGGCACACGCCGCGTGGCTTCGCGTTCCAATAACTGAATCGCGCCGCCGAAATCACGTCGCGCGAGGGCGCCCGCGATCAAATCCGGCAACGCATCCGCCGGCAAAACCGCCGACGTTGCCGCAGCCTGCTCCGCGATCGCGAGACGGAATTCGTCGGTGTGCAACACCTCCAGGACGGGCGAACGCAAACGCGAGTGGCGCAAATACAGGTCGAGCTCGGCGAGCGCGTTGCTGCCGTGGATGTCGGAAAAAAAGCGCGTCTCGCGCACCACAAACGCCGATTCGATTCCGCTCCTCATCGACTCCGGCCACAGGCGTTCGATTAACTCCGACGCTCCGAAACGGCGCGTCGCCGCGGCCGCTTCGAGGTACCCGGTCGCGAATCGGTGCGTTTCTTCCAAGTCTCCGGGTTCGTCGCTCAAACGTTTCGGGTGGATGTCGGTGAGCGGCGGAACGCCCCTCGTGATTCGCTCGATCTCATCCCCATCCATCAGGAAAAGCGCGCCGATTTGCTCCGGCGTCTCAACACCAATCCGAGCGAGGTCTGTGCGCCGGCCTGGGTCGGCCCAGATCTTCTGCAAGTCCTGCTCGTACACACGCTCGCCCGGTCCGTTGATTCCGGTCATGATCCATTCTTCATCTCCGCTCGCCCAGACCGAGGCGTTCGGGAATGCGTTCTGAAACGCGCGCAGGATCGCTTTTGTTTCGCTGACTTTCAGCTGATAAATCGGCAACCAAAACGTCGCGACGCCGTTCTCCTTCAGTCGGCTTTTCATTAACCGGAAAAACTGCTCGGTGTAAAGATTGACCGCTCCGGCGACTTTCGGCGGCGGCGGTTCGCCGGTGATGATGTCGTAACGTTGCGGCGTGGCTTGCAGAAAAAAGCGACCATCCTGAACAAATGCGCGGACGCGCGGGTCGCGAAGCGGATTGGACGCAGCGTCACCGAAATAAGAATCGGCAAGCCGGAAAACCTCTTTCGAAATGTCGACAATATCGATTCGCTGGAGTTCGGCGTCCTTCGTCAGCGCATCGGCAGTTTGTCCCAAGCCGAAGCAAATGAGCAGCGCATCCCGCGCGTGGGGGCGCAGCACTTGCGGCAAATAGGCGAACAGGCGCATGTAGCGCTGACTGCGCGGATTCGTCGCCGACATGGTGAACGCATCGGTCAGGAGGCGGTAATAGTACGGGTGCGCGAGGAAATCGCGGCGCAACAGCTGGTAGGTGTCCGACGTACCTTCGATTTTTTTGACCAGGTGCAATCCCGCGGATTCGTAGCCGCGGCGGGCGTTCGCAAAGTGCGCTTCGTCGCGGCCGAATGGAAACAACAGCAGAGTGACGGCGAAGATGATCGCGAGCGCGATCGATCCCAGGGTCGACCAACTTTTGAGGGACCCGCGGGGCCATGCGAATACAGCCAGCAAAACGTAACCGGTGGCGCAGATGATCAGGGTTGTCTGAAAGCCAAGCATCGGCAGGAGGAGGAACGTGGCGAGGAGCGGACCGGCGGCGGCACCGGCTGTATTCGCGAGCGTGGCGAGGCCGGTGCTATTCATGCGATTGCCGATGCGCGCGTTGACGTGCGCGACGACCGCAGGAAATAACATCCCGGATAAAAACGCGCCGGGAAACATGAGCGGAAGCGAGAGCGCCGCTACTTCGCGCCACGACTCGAAGAAGAAGCTTTCTTCGCCCGGGCGAAGTTTTGGAATCGGGAAGTAGATGTAGCAAACCAGCGTAGTGATCGCGGCGAGCAACAGCAGAATCGGCAGCCACTGATCCGATCTGCCGGCGCGACGATGCACCGCGCCGGCGGTGAGTCCTCCCAAACCAATTCCCGCCAGGACAACCGCGAGCATGATGGAAAATGCGGTGGCCGATGACGCCACATACAATCGAAGAAAGCGAAACCAGACCACTTCGAGCGAGAGCAGGATCGCGCCGCTGCCCGCGCTTATGGCAAGCAAGCGCCACGGCTTTTGATATGCGACGCGACGGACGAGCGACGGCCCGCGATTCGCTGCCGGGAGGCTAGATGCGCGCGCGACCGACCACGCAGCCGCAGCCGCCGCGCAGTTGATCAAGCCCGCGACCGCGCTTGTCCCCCAGAGACCAAAGGCGCCGATCAGCAGCCCTTCACCGAGCAGCGCCCCGGCGACCGCCCCGAGCGTGTTCGCCCCGTAAAGCAGGCCAAGCGCGCGGCCGAAATCGTGCCGCTTCAAAAACGGATCCTCGATCAGAACCGGGAGGGTGAGACCCATCGCCGTGGTCGGGACGAGCAGGACGAGAAATGAGATGACGAACCGGAGCGCGTTCAAGAGCGCGTGATGTTGCCAGAGCAGTTGGAAAACCGGCCGGAGCCATTCGCCGAGCGACGGCAATCCAAAAACGATCGTGCAACCGAAAAGCGCGACGACCAGTTCGAGTGCGGCATAGAGATGCAGCGGCCGCACGCGTCGGAGTTGCGAGGAAGCGGCGATCGCGCTGCCGAGACCAAGCCCCGCCATGAAACTGGAAAGGATCAGCGCCGCCGACCAGACGGAATTACCGAAGGCGAGACCGCTCAGACGCAGCCAGAGCGTTTGGAAAATGAGCGCGCTGCATCCGGACAGAAACAGGATGAAAGAAACGATCGCGACGCGCACGGCAGGCAGCTTCTCCGGCGGATGTTTAGCTGCAATTCAATTTCCGAGGGGGCCGCGGTTTTCCCGTCATCCCGAGGGACCCCGGGGCAGAATCCTCGTGGCGCCACGGGGTCCCTCGACTTCGCTCGGGATGACGGGCCTAACGAGTGGTCCCGCGGCAGTGAAGGCGTTGGATAAGCGCCCGATGACGCGTCCGAACGCCGGTTGCCGAACGCCGCTAGAGCGCTTTCGGCGGAGGCGCGCCGGCCTGGGCATCCGACTTCGGCGGCTGGCCCGCGGCTGGTGCTCCGCCTTCGCCGCCCGGCAGATTCGCGTCATCCGGCACCGCCTTGAGGTCGGGCTCCGTCCACGAATCAGGGTGGCCAGCCAGCTCTTTGCGCAGCGCCGCAATCCCTTCGGGAGCAACCGGTCCGCCTTTATTCCCCCACTCCTGTCGAATGTAAGTGAGGACGTCCGCGATCTTCGCGTCACTCAAAGTCTTGTCCCACGGCTGCATCACGGCCGAGCCGAATTGCGCGCCTTTGACGGTCAGCGGGCCTTGCAAACCTTTCAGCAAAATCATGCCGAGCCGACGCGTGCCGCCGTTCACATATTCCGATCCAGCGAGCGGCGGATATTGTCCCGCCACGCCGGTGCCGCTCGCCTGGTGACAGGTCGCGCAGTTCGCAGAGAAGATTTTTTTGCCGCGATCAGCCGGCGAAAGCTCAGCCGTCTGCGCGCCGCCCGGCCCGGCCGCGCCCGCTTTCGCGACGTGCGGCATCTCCCCCCGCGGGTCGAGACTTTCTCCGCTGAAGCTGCCGGCGTAACGGCCGAGGTACGCGCCGCCGAAAAAAATCGCGAGGCCGTAGACGCCGATCAACCACATCGACAGCGGCTCCATGCCGACGCGCGGTTCGCGTTTTTCGCGCTGAATGGCCGCGTGCACCTGCTGCACGTCTTCCGTTTCGCCGTAGTCCATGCCCTGGCGGACGCGACGCTGAGGCGCTGCAGGATTTTCGTTCATTTCACCCCTTTCGCGGGCGCCGGCGGAGATGGCGGCGTGACGGATTTCACTTCCTTTAACGGGTGTGATTGATCGAGCGACATCAAATAGGCGACGAGGCACTTTGCATCGTAGGTCGGCACGATCTCCGTGCCTTCTTTCGGCGCATCGGCGCCCGAGAGTTGGAGTGCGTCCGCGGCGATCTGACCGCCAACTGCGCGCTTCTCATACAGGAACGCGTAGGACGGCATGTTCGAATCGCCGTTGATGCTGCGCGGACTGTAGAGGTGTCGATGATGCCAAGCCGCGGTGTACGGGATTGGTCCGCCGCCAGGGCCGGTCATAGTGTCGGCGGAGGTGGCCGACGTGGTCGCCGGATTCGCGGCGGGCGGCGCGGAAGCGCTGGCTTGGGCGGCCCCGGAACCAGCTGGCTGCGGCACACCAGGAGCGGCTGGGGTAGTGGGCGATCCACTCGCGGATGGCGCGGCTGCCCCCGCCGGTGAAGCTACCGCGGTCTTAGGTGCCGGCGAACTCGGAGCCGAAGCTGATGCCATTGCCGCGGGTGTAGTTGCTTTCGTCGCGGGTGCGGGCGAACTCGGAGTCGGAGCTGATACTATCGCCGCGGGCGACGCGGCCGGGCTCCCAATCTGCGCAGGTGATGTCGCAGGAGCCGCTGCATTCGGCGATGCAGCCGGTGCAGCGTCGGCTTGGGTGCTTGGCGTAGCACCGTTCGCCGGAGCTGCGGGTGCAGCGGGGTTCGCAGTCGGTTGCGCGGCGTTTGCGTCTTCGACCGGCGCCCGCTTTCCGATATTCGCGAGATCCGGGCCCATCCGCATTTTGCCGAGAAGCGCGGGGCGATCGAACAAATAGTCCCGAGGCGCGCTGCGGCGTTCGCCCCATTTCCGATCGATGTCGGAAGCGGCGTAATCGGCGCGGACCTGTTGGGTGTGACAATAGACACAGCCGTTCGCGACATAGACGCGACGGCCGCGTTCCGCCATGCCGGACTTTGGCGCTGGATAAACATCGGTACCCTCTTCGTCCATCTGCGGATCGAGATGACCGATTTGCAAATTCGGAATCAAAATCAAACCCGCCCACGAGAATGCGAACGTGCCGAAGATCCCGAGGAAAAGTCCTTTTATCCCTTTCATACGCGGGCTTCCAGCGCCTCCTCTTCCTTCGGATTCAAAAAGGTGGGGACGCTCGCTGTTCGGCCGAGACCGAAAAGCATCAAGCCGAAGTGATACGCGAAAACGAAGTGCGCGACGGTGAGCAAAATGCCGGACAGACTTCGCCCGCGCAGGTAGGGTAAAATCGATTGCGTGCTTTCGTTGAACGCCATCGAGGGATCGTTCATGTCGGCGCCTTGCGCGAAGCCGCCGACCAGAAGCATGAGGACCATCAACCCGATGCCGTAGGTGGACGCCCAGAAGTGGAGCTTGATCAGGCCGGCCGAACGCCATTCTCTGCCGACGAGACGCGGAACAATGTAGTACATCGAGCCGAACATGATCATGGTGTAAAACGCGTAAAGCCCGAGGTGCGAATATGCGATGCTCGCCTGCGTGAAATGCACATAGCGCGCGACGGAGCGAAGTGAAATCAGGACACCGACCGCGCTGAAAACGGTGTAAGCGATCGCGCCGAAAACGGTGAAGCGCAGCGTCGGGCTATAGCGCAGCAATCCAAATTGTCCGCGCATGGTCATGTGATGATTCAACCCGACCGTGGCGACCGGAATGATGGTCAGGATTGCCGCGGCGATGCTCGCCGTGATCATCCAGGCCGGGAATGGTCCGTCGACGAGCCGCTGCATCCCGGTCCAGCTCGCGAAAAGCGCGTACGTCCAGAAACCGATCGCAGCGAGGTGATAGCTATAAACCGGCCGGCCGATCACCTTCGGGATCATGTAATAGGCGGTGCCGAGGGCGATCGACCCGAGCCAAAGGAACATGAGGTTGTTCGCGAACCACCAGTTAACGGCCGCGAGCATTACTCCCTGCAGCGGGACCACGAACAACATGACGTACGCCGCGGCGTAGAGCCACGGGAACCAGAGAAACGCGCCGAGGAGATACCATTGCGTGATGTAAACATGGTCGCCGCGGCGGAACCGAAACATCAAGACCGCCCACGAAACAACGAGTGTGTAGGCGACAAAAATAACGGCCGCCGCGAACGGCGGGAACTCGAGCCATTGATACCCGGTGCTCGATCCGCCGAGAATGCCGCCGACTCCGAGTAGCACGCCGAGATTCCAGAATGCCGCGCCGGCCACGAGGAGCAGCGGGTGGCGCAACGTGGTCCGGCAAAGCCGGGCCATGAGCCAGATCGCGGTGCCGATTCCCGCCATCGAAGCCCAGCCGTAAACCATCACATTCATGTGCGCGGGCCGGATGCGGCCCCAGGTCAGAAAGCTGTAATTCGCGAACAGGTCGGGCGAATGCAGCTTGAAGGAGGTCAGGCCGGCGAGCAGCGTGCCGAGGAGGAGCCAGAAAATCGCCGAGGTGTAGAACATCAGCACCGGCACGCGCGTCGACGCGTCGATCAACGCACGCTCCACGCGGTCGACATCGCCGACCGAAACGTCGGTCGTGCTGGTCGCGTCGGCGATCGGCGTCGTGGGTGCTTTCAGGGGAAATGCGGCGGGCGTCATGGTTTTTTTCCGCGGATTGGCAGAGGTGTCCCGGGCGGTGTTGCAGTCTGCGCGGGGGGCGGGGTCTGCGGCGCCTGGGCGGATTGCGAACCCGGAGCGGGTGGCGGCGTTGCGGAGAGCCCGGGCTGCGAGCCTGGCTTGATCGGCGCGGGATTCACGGAAGCTGCTCCGCCGTTATGCGTCTCGGATTCATGACCGCCTTTTTCAGCTGGAGGCGGCGTGGCCGAAGGCGCGGGGCTGCCGGCCGGCGCAGTCGCAGGCGCGGCGGCTTGTGCGCCCGGCGCCTGCGTTTCGGGCGCGATCGGATTCGCGGGCGCGGGTTGTTTTTGCGATAACTCGACGATCGTGAAATGCATCGCCTCGTTGATCGGGATATGCGCGGTGCCTTTCGCCTTATCGACCCAGCCGTAGGTCGTGAGCGTTTTTGTCGCGTCGGCACGCGCTTTCTTCAAGCGTTCAGCCCGCGCTTGCGCCCGCTGCTTTTCATAATGGTCGCCACGCGGTGAAGCGCCGATTGTCACCAAGACGAATAATCCGAAGACGAGAAACAACAGGACGATCCCGATCCAGGTCGAGAAGACGGAGCGAGGGCCGCGCAGGTCGGCGATGGTGTGTGGCTCAGTCACGCGTCAGTTCACTAAACGTAACGATTCCATCAGGCGTGGATCGCGGTTCGGGAAGAGCGAAGTGCTGGCGAGCAAGCGCAGGAAAACGAAGCCCAGCGTTCCGCCCATCGCGAGCAGCGGCACGAAATCCCAAATGCTGATTTGGATTCCCGTGCCGTGCAGAATCGGCAACACGACCGTGTACATGTCGGTCAATTGCATGAACACGACCCAGCCCGCGATCATGCAAAGCCAGCGCGGATTCTTTTTCGGTGCGCGAATCAACAGCAGCGCGAACGGCACAAAGAAGCGTCCGAGAACCAGGAAAACCATGACCGCATTCCACGACTCGGTGTTGCGCCGAATGAAGTATTCCGTCTCCTCTGGGATGTTCGCATACCAGATGAGCATGTACTGGCTGAACCCGATGTAGGCCCAGAAAACGGTGAACGCGAGCATCCACTTCCCCATGATGTGGAAGTGCTCGATCGTCAGGATGTCGCGCAGATATCCCGCGCTCCAGATCGCGGCCATCACCAGCACCGTGAGTGACATCGCGCTGCCAGCGGCGCCCGCAAAAATGTAAACGCCCCACATGGTGGAGAACCAATTGTAGTTGAGGCCGACCAGCCAGTCGTAAGCGCCGAACGTGAGCGAAATCGCAAAGAGCGGCAGCGAGATGAACCCGATCCGACGCATCGTCAGGGTGTAGCGTGGGTTGCCGTCGCGATCCTGGCGCATCGAAAAATGGCGGAACAAAAAGGCCGCGACGCTGAAGAAGACGAAGTAGCCGAGCGCGCGCAGAAAGAAAAACGGCAGGTTGAGATACGCGCGTTTCGCGTCCAGACGCGGGTCGTGTCCGAGCGGCAGATTCATCCACTCGTAGAGATGATGACGAAGAAGAATGATCGGGATGAAAAACAGCGTCATCACGGGCAGCAGCATCGCGATGTTCTCCTGCTGACGCCGCACGACCACGGACCATTCGGCGTCGACGACGTGGTGCACGATGATCCAGAAGAAACAGCCCACGAGCAGCGTGAAGAAGAAGGCGAAGCCGAAAAGCCACGAATAACTAAACTGATGCGGCGCGACCAATCCGCCGATCACGCTCAGGATCAATCCCACGATGCCGACCGCGGCACAGATGAGCGATAAACGCGCGAAACGGTTCGCGTCGAAACGCTCGCCTTCCGGCGTTGGGATTGCTTGAGAACGCTCGCTCATTTCTTGGCTGCCTCCGGTTTCGCTTCGGGCGATGCAGCCGGCGGCGGTTCCGCAGGCTTGTCCATCTCCGCCAGATGTTCCGGCGGGACGTCCGCCGCCGTCGCGTTTTGGCTGCGCTGCAAAGCGCGGAGATAACTGATGATCGCCCAGCGGTCCGCTACGTTCACGTTCGGCCCGTACGACATCATCGTGTTCTTGCCGTTTGTTATCGTGTTGAAAATTTCACCGTCCGCCATCTTGCGGATCCGCTCGTCCTGCAAGCTGACCACAGTCGTTAGGCCATATTGTTTCGTCATGCCGTCGCCGGCGGCGAGCGGTCCGTGGCAGACCGCGCAGTTGATATTGAAGCGCTGTTTGCCGCGCTCCATCAATTCCGGCGTCACCGTAATTGGGATCCCTGTTCCCCAGTTCGGGCCCATCTTGCCAGTGTTCAGATAATCCGTCCCTCCGCTGAAACTCAGCGGCGGCGGCGTACCCGCGGCCGGCACTCCGGCGTTCGCCTCCGCTTCCGGTTTCGGCATGGCGTAGCCGATCGGGACCGTCCCCAACACGGGGACGCGCGGCCCGCGACCGTCGGGGAAAAATCCGAGCGGCGATTGCGCGCGCACTTTCATCTGCCGCACCATGTCGGGAAACAGCTCCACCGGGGGGCCTTCCGTTTTCCGTCCGCGGAAACCGAGGAACGCGACCAGCGCGACGCCAGTTAAAATGAAGATGAGGAAGAAGCCGCGTAACATCTTATTCCTCGTGGATCAGCGTCACGTGCTGTCCACCGCTTTGTTCGAGAAGCTCGCGCGCTTCCATCTCGGTGAAGCGCGGATCGCGTGCCTCGATCACGAGGAAAAATCCATCGTTCGAAGCGCGGGAAAAGCGATCCCAATTAAAAATCGGATGATACCAGCGCGGCAGCCCGTTCATGAGCAGCATCGCGAAAAAGGCGGTGAAGGCCGAGAACAGGACCGTCAGCTCAAACATGATCGGGAAGAAGGCGGGCACCGTCCAAAAATTGAGCGGCTTGCCGTGCACGATGAGCGGGTAAATAAATGAGGAAGGGCCGAACTCGAGCACGGTCGCGGTCAGCAATCCGGTGATGCCGCCTGCCAGGACCGCGGCGCTGAGCCACGACTTGCCGAGGCCCATCGCGTCATCCATGCCGTGAATCGGAAACGGCGAGTGCACGTCCCAGCGTTTGAACCCGGCGTCGCGCACGCGCTTGGCCGCTTCATAGAGCGCGGCTGCGCTCGGGTACTCCGCGCCGATTCCGTACACGTCGTGACCGGCAGGCGTTTTCATGTGCGCTCCTTTCCGCGTGGAGCGAAGATATCATCCGGCGCGCGACCACCTGTCATCCCGAGCAGAGCGAGGGACCTCTCGCCTGCAATGCTCGTCACGCTCAGAATGGAAGAACGGTGCTCACCCGTGTGCGAGTTCCCTCGCGGTCTGCGCGGCTCGGGATGACCCGTTGGTGTCGCGCGCGTCATTAGCGTCTTCAAGTGCGCTCCTTTCCGCCCGCCGCCACCGGGTGGTGACCTTCAGGGGTGGCGTAATGCGGATCCGCTTCCGGCAACACGATTTTTACTTCGCTCATCGCGATCATCGGGAGGTAGCGAATGAAAAGCAGGAAGAGCGAGAGGAAGATGCCAAACGTGCCGACGAACGTCCAGATGTCGACCCAGGTCGGATAAAACATTCCCCACGAACTGGGCAGAAAATCGCGGTGCAATCCGCCGACGATGATGATGAAGCGCTCGAACCATATCCCGGCGTTCACGCACATGCAGACGAAGTAAACGATGTAGATGTTGCGCCGGCAGTACTTGAACCAGAAGAGCTGCGGCGAAAGCATGTTGCAGCCGAGCATTCCCACCCACCAGTACCACCCGTAAGGACCGAAGATGCGGTTATAAAACGCGAACTTTTCGTACTGATTGCCGCTGTACCAGGCGACGAAAAATTCCATCGCGTACGCGTAGGTCACGATCGAGCCAGTGAGCAAAATGATCTTCGCCATTTTGTCGACATGCTGCGGCGTGATGATGTCGTGCAGCTTATAAATCGCGCGGGCCGGGATCAACAAAGTGAGCACCATTGCAAACCCGCCGAAGATGGCGCCGGCGACGAAGTAGGGCGGGAAAATCGTCGTGTGCCAGGTCGGGATCACGGAGGTCGCGAAGTCGAACGACACCACGCTGTGCACCGACAGCACGAGCGGCGTGGAAAGGCCGGCCAGAAGCAGATACGCCATTTCATAATGGCGCCAGTTCCGGTTCGATCCGCGCCAGCCGACCGCGAAGATGCCGTAGAAGAATTTCTTGATCTTCGAGGTCGCGCGATCGCGCAACGTCGCCAGATCCGGAATCAAACCGGTGTACCAAAAAAGCACCGAAACCGAGAAGTAAGTCGAGACCGCGAAGACGTCCCACAAAAGCGGACTGCGGAAGTTCGGCCAAATCCCATAGTTGTTAGGCAAGGGCGCCAGATACCATGCCATCCAGACG
>JALYZW010000165.1 GCA_030945725.1 Verrucomicrobiota bacterium
ACCGAACGACGTGCCACGGGGTCCCTCGACTTCGCTCGGGATGACCCTGGTCGACCGTTGGATTCTGCATCGCCTGCAGGAGGTAATCGCTGAGTGCCGGGAGGCGTACGCGGCCTACGAATTCCACAAGGTGTATCACACGCTGAATCATTTTTGCGCAGTCGACCTGAGCAGCCTTTACGTCGATATCACAAAGGACCGGATGTACTGTGATGCAGCTGACTCGCCCCGCCGGCGTGCCACCCAGGCCGCCATGCATCAGATCTTTGAGACATTGACGAAGTTGCTCGCCCCGATCCTCGTTTTCACCGCGGACGAAGCCTGGAGCTATCTCGGTCGCGGCGGGTCGGTGCATCTCCAGGAATTCCCAGTGGCGAACGAAGCGTCGCGCGACCCGGGCGCCGATCACGCGGTGCAGGAATTACTCCGCCTACGGGGAGTGATCGGCCAGGCGGTCGAGCAGGCGCGGCAGGACAAGATGATCGGGAACGCGCTTGAGGCCGCGGTCGTCTTGAGGGGCGATACCGCTTCGATCCGCGAGATGCCGAAAGAAGAGATCGAGGAGTTTTTTATCCTGAGCGAGCTAACGCTCGAACAATCCGACACCACCTCCGCTTTCATCACCAAAACGCACTACGAAAAATGCGCCCGCTGCTGGCGCCATCGCGCGGCGGTCGGATCGAGTGCAGCGCATCCTGAATTGTGCGAACGCTGTGAAAACGTGGTTATGATGCGTGTCGACTAACCTGTCATCCCGACCGAAGTGGAGGGACCCCGTGGCATGACCGTCGATACTGACACGGGGTCCCTCGACTCCGGTCTCCTCCGCTCGGGATGACGACTAAATAACATGAAGTGGATCGCCTTTCTTTCCCTCCCGCTTTACGCGCTTGATCAATGGAGCAAAGCGCTCGTCTTACGGCATATCGCGCCGGACGCACCGCGCATCGTAATTCCGGATGTCTTCGACCTTGTCTACGTCACGAACAACGGCGCCGCCTTCGGCTCCTTCAAGAATAACAACACGTTCTTCGTCATCATTTCCTGCGGCGCGCTCGCCTTTGTTTTGTCGCTTCTGCTCCGGCGGAGAACCCGCGATACTTGGCGCGATTTATCACTCGGCCTTTTGCTCGCGGGCGTGCTCGGCAATCTCACCGATCGTCTCGTGCACGGTCACGTGATCGATTTTTTGTTGTTCGATCTGCATGTGCCGTTCGCTCATCCGTGGCCGGCCTTCAACGTCGCGGACGCTTGCATCTGCGTCGCCGTCGTCTGCTTCATCGTGCACTCGATGCGGCAGGAAAAAACCGCCGCGCCTGCGACGACGGATGGCGAATTGCCTTAGCGGATTTCGCCGTTATTCCGGCAGCTCAGGCTCGACGTTCTCTTCGTTCCAGCGCCGCTCGATTTCGTCCTGAGTTGATTTCGCTGCGTCTTTCCGCTGCCGCGCCGCTCTGTCGTCATGGCTCTTGCGTTTCGTCTCGGCGCGGGCGGTGGCATGAGGTCGGCGCGGATGCGTGGACGCGGATTTCTCATGGCTCCGGTGCGTGGCCGCCGGCACCGTGGCCGGCGCAGCCACCGCAATCACGATTAGCAACGCACCCCTGATCAATCGGAAGGTCATCGTAACTCTCTTAATTCGGATAAAACCGTCGGCCTGGCTGTCGGTTGCGGTCCGCGGCTGCTTCTCGACACGCGATTCGGCCGCAGCGACAATCGGTCGATGACGACTTCGCCGCCGCCCGCTCCCCCGCCGATGGCGGAGACGGCGCGCGCGATCGTGGAAAAACTGCGGCACGCTGGCTACGTCGCCTATTTCGCCGGTGGTTGCGTGCGCGATTTGCTGCGCGGACAATCGCCGAAAGACATCGACATCGCCACGGACGCGCGACCCGAAGAAGTGCAGAAACTCTTCGCGCGCACGTACGCGGTCGGCGCGCATTTCGGCGTGGTCGTCGTGCTCGAGGCGGGCATGCAATTTGAGGTCGCGACGTTTCGTTCCGACGGGGCGTACCTCGACGGCCGGCGGCCAACCGAAGTCCATTTTGCGACCGCCCAGGAGGACGCCGCGAGACGCGACTTCACGATCAACGGCATGTTCTTCGATCCCGCGGCGAATGACGTGATCGATTTCGTCAGTGGCCGCACTGATCTCGACGCGCGATTGATTCGCGCGATTGGCGATCCGCCCGCCCGCTTCGCCGAAGATCGCCTGCGGCTGCTGCGCGCGATCCGGTTCGCGACCGTTCTGGAGTTCGAAATCGAACCGCAAACGTGGGCCGCGCTCGCTGCGCAGTCAGCGACGATCGGCGAGATCAGCGCGGAACGAATTCGCGAGGAGCTGGTTCGCATTTTCCTCGCGCCGCAGCGCGTGCGGGGCTGGGATTTGCTCGATGCGAGCGGCTTGTTCGCCGTGATTCTGCCTGAAATCGAAGCGATGAAAGGATGCGAGCAGCCGCCGCAATTTCACCCCGAAGGCGATGTCTTTCAGCACATCCGCATCATGCTGCAGTTGCTGCCCGAAACCGTGTCGCTGCCGCTCGTTTTCAGTGTTCTCTTTCACGACATCGGCAAGCCATCGACTGCCACGGTCGATGAAACCGGCAGAATCCGGTTCAACGGTCACGATCGCGTCGGCGCCGAGATGACCGAAGCGGTGATGACGCGGCTGCGGTTCTCGCGCGCGGAAATCGAAGCCACAGTCGAGATGGTCCGCCAGCACATGGTCTTCAAGGATGTGCCGAACATGCGGGTCGCGAAACTGAAGCGTTTCATGGCGCGCCCCACCTTCGTGGATGAACTGGAGTTGCACCGAGTCGATTGCGCGAGCAGCCACGGGATGCTCGATAACCACGAATTCCTCCTCGCGAAACGGGAAGAGTTTGCGCACGAACCGATCATCCCGCCGCCGCTCCTGCGCGGTGATGATTTGATCGCGCTGGGGCTAAAACCCGGACCGCGTTTCGGCGAAATCCTTGCTGAGCTCGAAACCCGGCAGCTCGAAGGCGCGCTGCGCGATCGAGACGAAGCGTTAGCGTGGGTGAAAGAATGTTTGGCCGCAGATGAAGCCGGCAGGGATTAGATCGCGCCGTTTTTTATCCGCGCCATTCGCGTAATCCGCAGCTAGAAGCTCTCTATGCGAATCCTCATGATCAGCAGCGAGGGCCCGCCGCTCCAGCGCGCGACGGCCCTGGTCGATATGCTGGAGGCGCTCCCGCGCGAGTTGCGCGCCCGCGGCCACGAGGTCGGAATCGCGTTGCCCTATTATCGCGAGATTCGCGAGAACGCTGCGATCGAGACCAGGGACACGGGTGTGACTGTCGATGTGCGTTTGGGCGACAAGACCTATGTCGCGGAATTTCTGACCGCGCGCACGAGTGGCGGCGTTCAGATTTTTTTCGCGCGGTGCGATGAGTTTTTCGATCGCGCCGGCCTCTACGGCGAACATGGGCAGGCTTACGAGGACAATGCCGCGCGCTTTATTTTTTTCAGCAAAGCCGCGCTCGAACTGGCGCGCCGGCTTTCCCCTTCGCCCGAGATTTTGCACGTGCACGATTGGGCGGCGGCGCTCGTCCCGGTGTTGGTCCGCGAACAGCGATTACCTTTCACGACCGTTCTGACGATCCATCACCTCGCGGACCAGGGAAGCTTCTGGGGGATGGATTTCGGCCTAACGAATCTGCCCGATCGTTACTTCCGCCCGCACGGTGTCGAATTTTTCGGCCGGCTCAATTTGCTAAAAGGAGGGATCGTTTTCGCCGATCGGATCACGACCGTAAGCGAACGTTACCGCGCGGAAATGTTGACGCCGGAGGATGGCTGCGGTCTCGATATCGTGCTGCGGGAACACGCGGCGCGTCTCATCCCGATCCTGAATGGCGCGGATAACGAACGCTGGAATCCGGCGACTGATACTCTGTTGCCGGCGGTCTTCGGGCCGGGTGATCTGAGCGGAAAATCTGTCTGCCGCGCGCTTCTCCTCGATGCGCTGAATTTGATGCCGGATCCGCGCGGCCCGGTCTTCGGCATGGTCACGCGGCTTGTCCCGGAGAAGGGATTCGACCTGTTGATGCCGTTACTCGATCGGCTGCTGGCGGACGATATTCGTCTCGTTATTCTCGGCGAAGGCGATCCGGCCTACGAGACGACCCTCGCGATCGCGGCGCGAAAGTACCCGACGAAATTCGCCTACCGCAAAACCTACGACGAGCGCCTCGCTCATCTCATCGAAGCGGGCGCCGACGTGACCTTAATCCCGTCGCGTTTCGAACCGAGCGGACTCAGCGCGATGTATAGCCTGAAATACGGCGCGCTCCCGATCGCGCGCGCGACGGGCGGTATTCAGGAGATCATCGAAGATTACGACCCGATGACGGCGAGCGGATACGGTTTCCTTTGTTTCGAAAATTCCCCGGACGCGTTTTGGGATGCGATCAAGCGGGCGCGAGAGGTGTACGACGATCGGAGTGCCTGGTTCGCGTTGACCGAGCGCGCGATGGCGAGGGAATTTTCGTGGGGAGAAGCAGCGGCGCGTTACGAAGATCTCTACCGATCGGTGACGAACGCGGTGAGCGATGCGGCCGCGTGAGCTGAATTCCACCGCATGATACGTGATGATACGATCGCGACCGGTTCGGATCCTCTGCTCGCGTCCTATCTGGAAGCAGCCGACGGAGCCGCCGCGGATCGCGCGTTGCATGCATTAATGCAGGATCACGCGGGGCCGGTGATCGAGCGGCTGTTGCAACAGAAGAATCGCCTGAGCAAGCACGACAATCCGGCGCGCGGCCATTCCGATGATATCGCGAGTGCGGCGCGCGAGTTGTTAATCGGCGAACTGATCGCGCTGCGCAGCGGTCAGCGCGAAACGGCAATCATGGACTTCCGCGCGTATGCGGCGGGCGTCGCCTATTTCGCGTGGGCGCAAGATTTGCGGCACGAAAGCCCGCAACGTTCGATGTTGCTCAATCGCATTCGATATTTGCTCGAAAATCGGACCCGCCAGTCCGGGTTTGCGCTGTGGCAGTCGGCCAGCGGAAGAAAATGGTGCGGCCTTTCCGAGTGGAAAAACGCGGGCGATCCGGAGGTCACACCGAAGCTCGAACGGATCATCGCGGATCCGGGGACCGCGGTTCGCGAAGCGTTCGGCGATCGCTATTGGCAACGCAACCAACTCAGCACGCTCGTCGTCGATTTGTTCCGCTGGCTCGAACGGCCGATCGAGTTGCGCGATCTCGTGCTCGTGGTCGGCGAGTTGCTCGAGATCACGGATCGGACGGAGACGCTCGATGCGATCGAACAGAATCCAGCGGATGAACTTTGGAACGCGCCCCAATCATCGCCCGCCGACGATCTGGCGTGGAAAGAATATCTCACCTGGCTTTGGCGGGAAATCGCGGCCCTCTCGGCGCCTCAGGCCGCGGCGTTTCTTTTGCATTCCGATGTGTTGCGCGATTTTGAGTTGTTAGGTCTGGCGTCGATTCGCACCGTCGCTGCCCGGATCGGGATGGCGGCCGAAGAGCTGGCTACGATTTGGCAGGAGCTGCCTGTCGGCGATCTCGCGATCGCGACGCATCTGCACTGCGCGCGGCAGCAGGTGATCAATCTGCGGCGGGTCGCGCGAGACAAACTGGGTGCGGCCTGGACGAGCTGGCTGAGCAAATCCGAGCGCACAGGTAATAACCCGGTCGTTTCTTCATCTTCTACTTAACAAGGACAGATTATGCGCCTGGAACATCTTACTTCAGCCGAGCTGGACGCGTACACGCACCGCGATCTTGCGCCCTCGGATCTGCTGGAGGTGAGCGATCATTTGCTCGAGTGCGCGGAATGTCGGGAGCGGGTGCTTGCGATTCGGCCGACGGGAGGAGCGCCGGAGGTCAGCTACGAAGAACTCGCGAGCTATCTCGATCACGAGCTGGATCCGCTAGCGCGACGCGAAATGGAATCGAAGCTGGCCCGATCGCCGTGGGCACGGCGCGAGCTGGCGGATCTGATCGCGTTTCGCGAGGAGACTAACGCAGCGACAAACCCGATCCCGATCGTCTCTACGCGCGACTCGAAAATTGTGCCATTTTTCATCGGCCGCTGGGCGTTGCCGCTCGCGGCCGCGCTAGCGTTGAGCGGTGGGGCTTTGTGGTATTCGGCCCATTCGCGTTCGGATTCGACGACGTATGTTCGGCTGCGGGATAACGGGCGCGATGTTCGGATCACGTCGAGCGGAGATTCGGGCGCATTCAAGAATTTACCCGCGCCGCTGCGTGGCGCAGTACGGGCTGCGGTAGTGGATGGTCGCCTCCACTTACCCGAGGAGATCGCGGCACTTGCCGGACACCGGGGCACTCTCGCCGGCGGAACGGCTGCGCCGCCTGCCGGAGCGTTTCGTGTCCTCGCGCCGCTGACCACGGCGCTGCGCGACGGGAAGGCGCTCTTCCGCTGGACGCCATATGCGGAGGCCACGGCGTATCGGTTACACGTCGTGAGCCTCAATACGGGACAGCTCATAGTTTCGGAAGTCCTGCCGGCCGATCGACCGACCTGGAGTCCGACGACGCCTTTGCGCGACGGTGAAACTTACGAGTGGGAAATCGAAGCGTTGAAGGGTGAGCAGGTCCTGGCGAAAGCGCCCGAACCACCGCAACCTGAAGCGCGCTTTGCCGTGATCTCAAACGCGAAACGGGCCGAGCTCGAGCAAATCCGCACGCGCTCGCGCGGTTCACATCTTGCGCTCGGGGTCGCGAATGCCGAGGCCGGTTTGTTCGACGACGCCGCTGCGGAATTCCACGCGCTCGCGCAGGAAAATCCGAAATCAACGGTGCCGAATCAGCTCCTCGGCGAGATTCAGCGCCGACGCCTCCCACGATAGCGCGGACGCATCCTTTCGCCTAGCGGTTCGCACCGACAACCACGAACGGCGCCCAGTAAAACGGATGGCGGTAGCGCGGGTCTTTCGCCAGCGAAAGGCTGGCGCCGCGTAGTGCTTCCGCCGGAGCCGCGCCGGCATGCAGTCGGCGATGGAAATCGATCATAAGATCAGTCGTCGTGTCACTGTCCACCTTCCATTGACTGACCACAGTCGTGGGACAACCGGCGATCAGAAAGGCCCACGATAACCCGATCACACCTTCGCCGGCGCGGATGCGTCCGCGCGCTGTTTCGCACGCGGATAAGACGGCGAGTCGCGCAGGAAGATTCATCTGCATCAACTCGCGGGCCTCGAGCAATCCGTCTTCGTCAGGGTCCAGGTGCGTCTGCGCGAAGAGGAGGTAGGAATAGAGCGGCGTGCGGTCGTTGATCACCCCGTGGGTCGCGAAGTGCAGCACATCAAAATTGCGCGCGGCCGCTTTGAATTCCGTCTCGCGCGCCTGCTCGCCCACGAGCAAGCGGGGATGATCTGCCTCGTAGATTTTTCCTAACTCTGCGACCTGGCGTTCCGCGGCGGGCAGCGGTTGCCATTCCTCTCTACCAGCCGCCAGGGTGCCGTCTCGCTTCGGTCCCAGCGCAGGATTGCCGATCGCGAGTAGTTTTTCGCCTGATCCCTCGGCATCTCCGGCGCGCGCGCCATTTCGCGCTAGGAATGCGAGGGACGGTGCGTAGCTGATTGTTCGGCCTTCGATCAGGCATCCACTGTCAGAGCGCAGCGCCTGGAAGGGCAATGCCCAGAGCGGGCCGTCGGGAATAATCACGAGCTCGTTCGCCGTCTTCCAGGACGCCTCTGACGGCCGGAGCAGCAGGTCGAACAATTTTCCCGCCGGCTCCTGCCAGCCAAGCGAACGCGACGCGAGTTTCGCGCGAAAATCTTCGACGATGCTTTCGAGTTCGTCCGTCGTTCGGTTCAACGTGAACACCTGCAGCTTCGGTCCTTCGTTTCCTCCGCGGAGGACGAAGAGGAAGGATTTGTCGTCCGCTACGACAAACTTCAAGTAGGCGCGCGAGCTCTTCGCCGCGAGCTGGCTAGCTTCCTCGGCGGAAGCGGGTTCCGCTGCCGAAAAAGCGCGCTTCCACTCCGGATGCGCAGCGAGGAGTTGCGCCTGAAAGCTGTCGCGTTCGCTGCGCGCGCGGGACAGAGCCTCCTCAGCCTCGGCGATCTTTTCCTCGTCGCGCTGCACATTTCCGTTCGCCTGCTGCAACGCGCGTTTCAACTCCGCCACCGTCCGATCGAGGCCGCGCCCCCGCTCGCGCTCGTCCGCATTCATCGCCCGTTCGACATCCGGTTTTCCGCTGGCCACGATGTCGAGCAGTGTCCGAGCGGAGGCGCGTTCCGACATCGCGAGCGCGTCCCCGTACTGCTTCTCGTCGACGAACATCGAGACGAGCTGTTCGTACGGCGCGACCTGGGTTGCGAAAAACGACTCCAACTCGCTCGCGCCGCCCGCGACCAGGCTGCGGACTTCTTCGATCGCGCCGATCGCTTTTTCGAACGACGTGCGAGCCTCCGGGATTCGTCGGAGCCCGCGAAGCGCGCGGCCAGCTGTCGTCTCCGCGACCGCGAATTCCGCGCGGTTGCCGGCACGGAGATACAAGTCCGCGGCCTGCTGCGCTTGCTCGAGCGCTGCTGCCGGTTTGCCCTCCGCCAGCGCGCAGCGCGCCAGGCCCAAAAGCGCGCGCGCTTCGCTCGTGCGATCGTGCAACTCCACGCTGAGCGCGCGGCTTTGCTCATACGATTGCCTGGCCGCGTCGATCTCGTGGCGCATGAGGTGAAGATTCCCGAGCACCGCGAGCGAGGTGGCCACGCGCGGACGAAATTTCACCTTCTGCGCAATGGCCCGCGCGCGGTTGATGAAGTCGACTGCTTTCGCGGTGTCGCCGAGCGCTTCATAGGCCTGGCCGATGTTGTTGAAGATGTAGGCCATGTTCCAGGCGCTATCGTCGCCCACCTCTTTCCGCGCGCGCTCGTAGAACTCCAGCGCGCGTTCCGGTTGGCCCTGCGTGCGGAAGACTTCGCCGGTCGTGTTCAGCGCCGGGATCACGCCTTCCTTGAACTTGATCCGTTGCGCGATCGTCAGTGCCTCGTTCACATGCGCCAGCGCTTGCGAGAAATCGGCGCGAGAGAGGAAGATAATCGCGATCGACTGGTGCGCGCGGACGAGGCCGTGCGACTCGTTAGGTTCTTTGCGGTAATATTCGAGCGCCTGCTCGAGCAAAGCGAGCGCTTCAGTGTATTCGCCGTACTCGCGTAGCACGCCGCCGAGCAGCGTCCGCGCGAGCGCGGTTCCTTCGTCATCGTGCGTGTCGGCCGTGAGTTTCAAGAGCGATCGCGCGATCACTTCGGCCTGAACGTAATCACCCTCGAGCGATCGCTGGAACTGGATCGTCGCGAGTTCATCGCGCAATCGGTGGCGGGCGATCCACTCGGGATTTGCCTGCCGGAGAAGCGCAGCGCGGTCGCTTTCGGAAGCGGCTCCGCAGAAGCGGGTCGCGAACTCCTTCAACTCTGCTGCATCAGGCGCGGGTGTCGGTGTCGGCTCGGCCGCGGAGGCGAGAGCGGCGGCCGCGCTGATCAATGAGATCCGTAGAATCTTCACTAGTCGCATCGCCGCGCCGCCCTTCATGACCCTCTTACTCGCGGATTCGCATGACATCTAATTACAGCCTTTAAGGCGTATCATTCCGGAGGCAAGCGTCACGCTTTGGAATACTGACCGAAACATGGCGGTAAGTTTTTAAATATTAGCCTGCTTTCCCCATCTTCTCCTAGAGCGCCGCATCCTCAGCATTTCACATTATGAAGAACGCTCGCCTGACGATTTTGTCGTGTTTGATGCCGTTGCAGGGCTCGTTCCATGGGCTCCCCCTCGCGCGCAGTCGAATTACGAGCCGTCCACATTCAGGACTTTTGCCGGAACGGCAGCGTTGCTGCGCCGGGTAGCTCTGCGGCTTTTGAGCAGCCGGAAGACGACGCCGTTGATGGGGCGGGGACTCTCTACGTCACGGACCTGAGTAGGATTCGTAAGATCACTTCCGGCGGGGCGGTAACGGCTTTCGCCGGTTTGCCGCCGGGTTGTTACTCGTTATGCGGCGCAGCCGAAGCGACAATGTTTTCGAAGCGAGAGTCGCCGCGGAGATTTTGCCAGAGCGGATGCAGCTTAAGACGGCCGTAAGTGAGCGTATAAGTCGGCAAAGAGATAGCGGTCGTTAGGTATCCAAGCGCGAGGTCATTCTCGTGCAACAATGCGCAGATGAGCGCGAGGTTCGAGATCATTTCCGGACCGTCCATTGCATCCTTCTCCACCGGCAGCAGTTCCGCCGCCCGTCGTCCTTCTCCGAGAGCCTGTTCCTTGCGGCCGAGCATCGCATCGATCAATCCGAGGACACTGAGCGCCTTGGCGTTGTCGGCCGTTTCGCGGACACGTTTCTCCGCCTCCACCCGCGCCCGGAGAAACGCTTCTTCGGCTCGCGCGCCATCGCCTTGGCTGCGCGCGATGAGCCCTTCGAACCATCCGCGCGGATAAATGCAACCTGTTCGATCGATGAAGCCGCTTTCCGGTGCCGCTTTCAATCCAGCAGTCGCGAGCTCCGAGTTCTTTTCGCAAAGTGCAACGTCGATCGCTAGCGCGGAAATCTGTGGCGCTTCGGTAGTGTCCCAGCTGAGGAGGACCGGGAGAATCGCGTTCACCTCCTGCGTGTCGCCGTTGCGCTCGAAGGGCACGGCTGCTTTCGCGGCGCGGAAGTGCGCGTCATTTGGATTGAGCGCGAGGATGCGATCGCAAGTCGTTTCGACCTTTCCGTAGGCGTGCAGTTTTTGGTAAGTAAGGGCCAGTTGTCGGAAATCCGCCGTGTTACGGGGATCATTGGCGAGCGCTTGCTCCATCTCCGCCGCGGATTGATCTAGTCTTCCAAGCCGGCGATCGAGGAGCGCGATTTTTATCAGGAGTCCTGGATCGTTTGGCATCGATTTACCCGCGGCTTCGAATTCGGCGCGCGCGCCGGCGTAATCAGCATAACCCCAGTAAAGATGTTGGCCGCGGGCTTGACGGGTTTCACCGGACTCCGGTTGCAAGCGCTCGGCCGCCCGGACCTCCGCCTCGGCTAAGTCACGGCGCGCTGCGGTGCGATCAACCCCTGACCAGAACATCGTGTCGTGACCCAGCGCCAGGTAGCAATGAGCGAGCAGAAAGTCGGCATCGCGCGCGATCGCCTGCTGCAAAAGGCCGATGCCTTCAGGCACCAGCGTTTTGATCTGGTTAATGTGCGCATTCACAATCAAATCGCGGCCGCGCAGGTAGAGTTGATACGCGATCGGATCAGCCGTCGGTGCGTTCGCGATCCTTGCTTTCTCCGTTGAACGCTTCGCCTGCAGCTGGTCGGCGTCTCTTGCGCGGACCGAAACGATCACACCAAGGAGGGTGGCGATAACACAAAGCACGACCGCTCCGGCGAGCTGCACTTTGTGACGGGCGATAAACCGCCGCGCGACATAGCCGGCAGTGCGGCGCCGCGCTTGAACGGGTTTGCGTGCGAGATGACGCGAGACGTCTTCCGCGAAATCAGCCGCGCTCGCGTAACGCTGCGCTGGTGCCTTGCGGATCGCCTTGAGCACGATGTTATCCAGGTCGCCGCGCAGCGCGTCTTGGATCGTAGTATCGTGCGCCGCCACGCTCGGCCGGATCGGTTCTCGTTCGCAGATGACTTCCTTCTGTTCCACGGGAGTCGGGTACGGCGTGGAGAACTGATGCGCGGACCGGCCGGCGAGCATTTCGTAGAGCAGCGCGCCGAGTGCGTAAACGTCGGTCGCGGCGGTGATTGCTTCGCCGCGCGCTTGCTCCGGCGAGGCGCAGCCGAGAGAGATCCGGCGCTCGCGCGCCAGTGTCAGATTGGCGTCTCCGTCACCGACGGCCAGAATTTTCGCGACGCCGAAATCAAGCAGCTTGGGCTGCGCGTTTTCACTTACGAGAATGTTGGCCGGCTTGAGATCGCGATGCACGATTCCTTGTTGATGTGCGAACTCGATGGCGGAGCAAATCGCTGTGAAGAGCCGCAACCGTTCCGGGACGCTCAGCGCATGCTTCTGCACGTAATCCGTCACCGGTTCCCCGGCGACGTATTCCATCACAAAGAAGGGCAGGCCATCGTCGGTTGTTCCCGCATCCAATAGTCGCGCGATATTCGGGTGATCGAGACGCGCCAGGATTTGTCGCTCGCTGCGGAAGCGACGCAGGACCTCATCGGTCTCCGTTCCCCGCTTTAGGAGCTTGATCGCTACTTGTTTCTCGAACTCCCCATCGGCGCGCCGCGCCAGCCACACGGTGCCCATCCCGCCGCGCCCTAGCTCGCGGATCAGTTCGTAGGCATTGATGCGCCGGCCTTCGTTGCGGAGAGCTGAATCGGCGCCCACGAATCCGCCGGAGTCGGCCCACGAATCCAGTCGTTCGCCTGATTGGCTGAGCAGCGATTCGACCTCGGCGCGCAACGCGATGTCCTCGCTACATGCTTCGGTGAGGTAGCGCGCGCGTTCGACAAAGGTGTTGCGCTCCATCGCGGACGCCAACGTTTCCTTTACCAGCTGCCAGCGAGCAGGCGTCACTTGTTAGGCCGCAGCGCCGATTTCCCGCTGCAGCCATTGGCGCGCAGTGACCCAGTCGCGCTTCACCGTCACGGGCGAAACTCCGAGCAGCTCCGCCGTTTCCTCCATCGTGAGCCCGCCGAAAAAGCGCAGTTCGACGACGCGTGCCTGGCGCGGGTCGAGCCGTTCCAGATCGCGCAAAGCGTCCTCCAGTCTCGTCATGCTCAACTGAGTGCGATCGTGGAAATCGACCGCGGCGTCCAGCTCCAGGAGCGGCTCGCCGCTGTCACGCTTATCGCGCTTACGAGCAATGGCGTGGTTCGCAAGAATGCGCCGCATCATGCGCGCGGCGATCGAAAGAAACTGCAGCCGATTGCCCCAATCTACACTGTGTTGGCTGACCAGACGCAGATAAGACTCATGGACCAGCGCGGTTGGTTGAAGAGTGTGATTCGGCCGCTCCTTCCGCAAATAAGAGGCGGCTAATTCTCGAAGCTCCGCGTAGAGCGCGGGCAGGGCCGCGTTCAACTCAACGGTGTCACCTTCGGCAGGCAAGACGCCCTTAAGAAAAGCATCGACCGCGGCCTGGTCCTCCGCCGAGCCTGCGAAGGTCGCGAGTGCGTCCGCCTGATCTAGTGCCGGTTCCTGCATCCCGAGGTCAGCTTATTTCACGGAAAACCGCAGGGCGACGAATTTTTCCGAAAATTCCGTGACCAGATTTCACTGATTCCGTTGCGAGTAGCGGTAAAGGCAGATCCTGCCGCCGCACCAGAAATCATGAAAAAGCTTATCCTTTCCCTTCTCACGTTGCTTGTAGCTCTCGCTCCCTCCCTCTTCGGGCAAACTTCGCCCACGCCGTTTCCCACTTGGGCGCAAAGCTATGGCGCGGGTAATTACACTCCGACAGGAGGCGATCCCGATCCCGTCTACCCGAGTAGCGGCTATGATCTGGCAACCGACATCGCCGCCATGCCGGATGGCGGCGTTGTCGTCAGCGGAGTACTCTATTTACCCGAGTTCAGCTTCAATCAGACCTACGCTCAGAATGGCATCTCGACGCTTGTGCGTTACGGGGCGGACGGCCGCGTGATCTGGCAGCAGACGCTGCGACAGAACAACGACGCGAAGCCGCCCTATTACGCGGGGGAACCGGTGGTCGCTACGAATTACATCTACCAAGTCTTGACCGACGCGGCAGGCAATATCTTCGTCGGCCTGAATCAACAAGAGACCCCGGGCGGTGGAGCGCGCCTTCCGGTGGTCGCCAAATTCAGCGCGAATGGCGCTCTGATCTGGCAGAATGGGATAAGGTCGGAGTATGATTACGGAAGCGGTTTTGGCTCTGTTGACGTAGACGGCGTCGGTGCGCCCTTTCCTTTCACACTCACTCCCGACGGTGGCGTCTTGTTTGGCGGTAAGGAACGCCCGAGCGAAGCCCACGACATACCTGTTTACGCGAAGTTCAACCCCGATGGTTCCCTCGGCGTGCATCGTCCTTTCACCAGCTCCGGCCAGTTCTCCGGCTTCAGCTTTTCGTGCCAATCTGCGGACGGATCGCGCATCTTGTCAGCAGTAGATGACAGTTCCGGCGGCGCGGTGGTTTTAACGAATGCGGCCAGCGGGGCATTTCTGGGCGCGCGAACCTTTTATACCGATAACAACGGCAGAATAGATCCCATCGTGCGCGCTCTTCCCATGGCCGACGGTGGTTTTATTCTACTGGGACAGGGGTTCACTCTGCATCGGGTCAGGGCAGACCTAACGCCCATCTGGGAAAAGGTACTCTCGACACCGTCGCCTGGCATGAACCTCGCGGTGACAAGCGACGGCGGCTTTTTGCTCACTGGGCTGTGGGAGATCGATCACGTCCAGACCGGGATTGATGTGCTCCTGCTTAAGCTGGATGCCAACGGCAACCCGATGTTCGCGCGCGCGATCGGTGGACCGAAAAACGATGGCTATAACGGAGCACAGGGCGGGGGCGTTCCATTGCCCACCGCCGTGCAAACCGCAGACGGCGGATACGCCTTCACCTGCTCGAGCTTTAGCTACAAGACGGGCCCAATAGACGCGCCAGATTTCTGGACGGTCAAGACCGACGGGAACGGACACGTCAATAACTTCCCTGGGTTCCAGATCGACATTCCAGTCTCGGTTTTCAAAGCGCACGACAACACCACGCCGAGCCAGGTCGCATCCTTCGACGCCTCGTATCCGAAAGGCTTCACCGGCGGTGCCGAGACTCGTAGCTATGGAATCATTCAGGAAGATTTGAGTAACAACATCGGGGTTAATAAACCCACGATTATGGTCCAGACGGCTACGGCGATTCCACCGCCAGTGCACGTGGCTTATCGGGGATGGCGTTTACCGTCAACGATAGCACCGATCCTACGCAGCTACCCGGTTCGCCCGTCTTACGCTTCCGGGCGGTGCAGAGTGGCCGACCCGCGAGTCTAAACGTCAGTGTGCAATTCTCCACCGACGGAGCCCACACTTGGAGCGACTTATCCGGTAACACGCATGGAAGTATGATCTACGCGCCGCGGCAGGGAGTCTTCGTCCTTAACTCTACTAACTACCCCTCGGCCTCGAGTGTTTACTTCCGCGCCTTTGCGAGAGGCTCTGGTTATCCAAGCCCAGCTTCGGCCCCGATTGGGCCTTTCAACCTTGCAAGCAACACAGCGCACCTGCCTCCGGTGAACCTGCTCGTGACCCGAAATGGCACGCTCGCGGACCTTAAGTTCACGGCCACTCAAACGGCACCGCCTTCGGGAGAAAGCCTGCGCATTCAATCGTCCGCGACTCCCAGTGATGAATCGAGTTGGACTGATTTGCCTGATGGCAACCACGGTGGAATGAACCGAAGCACAAACCCCGACCTGCCTGACTTCTTCCTGCTCCTGGCCAACAATCTACCTGCCGGCGGAAACATCTTCTTCCGCGCAATCGGGAGTCTGTCCGGCTCAATCGACAGCATCTCGAACTTCACCGGACCTTATCTGCTAGTCGCAGACAAGCCGCCCGTCATTACCATCACTCCGCCCAATCACCTCAGCGGAAGCGGAACACAGGCTGATCCTTTTGTTGTGCCGGCCGGACAGATCAAGTTCTCCGCCGATGCAATGCCGGACCCGAGCCGGCCGCCAAGTAAGATCGTTAAACTTTCTCTTCAGATTGATGGGAAAACAATCACAGATGCACCCGGCGCGCCCGCGTTCGTTGACTATCGCTACACTGTAATCGGTGATCATGTGCTCGAGGGGTTGGCTACAGACGTCCTAGGAGCAACCGGTCGGGCAGGTACTGGAGCAGTCTATATCCGGGTCGTCCCGAGCGGCGACAGAAGTAGTAGCGCCGCTCGCAGCAGCGAACGAGACGTTACCGCGACTGCAGCTTCGCTCCCGAGCGGCAACACCTACACTTTAGTGAAAGACAATCAACTCTGGAACGATGATACGTCGTGGGTCGATGCGCGCGGTAAGAACGGTGTTCCGGGACCTAACGACTTGGCTATTGTCGGTCGACTAACAGTCAACCTTCCAGGCACACCCTTTTTAGGAACGGAAGTGGGTTCCATCGTCTTAAACGGCGGTAGTATCGTCGGCAGCAATCTCGGGCTTGTCTTGGATAACCATTTCACCATCTACGGCGGCCGGATTACCGACCTATTTCTCCAGGTTCAGGCTGGTGCGTTGTGCGAGCTGCTGAACACTACTGACGTAGCCGCGAGCGGTGCTGAAGTTCGGAACTACGGCAGCTTCCTCCTGCACGGTGCGGGCGGGTGCAAAATCGATAAGTTTAAGAATTACGGAGTAACGAACTTCCAGTCGCCGATCTCGATCGCGCCGGATGCCGCAGTCAATCCTCTGGCAGGCGCTCGCGTTCTTGACACCGCTTTCACCGGCAGTGGACTCTTGACTGGCCTCAACCCGAACAGCCTCGTTGCGCAGGGTGCGGG
>JALYZW010000196.1 GCA_030945725.1 Verrucomicrobiota bacterium
GTCGCAGCGTCAGCCAACCTGCCCGTGATTGTGTTTTCGCTGTTCTGGAAACGATTCAATACGAGCGGCGCTGTCGCCGGCCTCGCGACCGGGTTGGTAGCCTCGATCGTGCTGATCATGATCAGTCCCAGTATCATGAAGGTGGACCCAGTCGGCACCGCCGCCGCGGCCCGCCATTTGATTCAGCGCCCGCCGATCTTCCCGCTCGAAAACCCGGGCATTCTGAGCATCCCGCTCGGCTTTCTTGGCGCCATCGTCGGCACCTTACTCGGGCGCCGCGAGACGGACGCCGAAGGTAAATTTGCGGAGCTGAGCGTGCGAGCGAATACCGGACTGGGCGCGGAAAAAGCGACCACCGATTGACGAACTGCTACGACCGCGTTGGTCTTGGACGCGAAAATCGAGAGGACATTCGACAACGGTCGGCCAACGCTGGGCAACGCAGGAAGAAATGCACAACTGGGCTGTGAAACGCCCCAGCGCGCGAACGCAGAGCAGAGCTTAGAGTCCGCCTCCGCTTGGATTCGGCGACATGTCCTGGAATTGACGGAGCGCGTTCGAATTCGCCTTATGCAGGTTCTGCGCATTCGGCTCGATACCGGCACTCTCGTCCACTTCCACGTAGTGACCGCCGAGATGGCTGCCGGTTTCTGAGGGCATCCAAACGAACTTCTTTTTCTTCTTGCCACCTGTTGCGGCGGCCTTGCCAGTAGGCCGCAGGTCGAACGTCATCATCACCGGATGGCCGCTCCGGGCCTGGATCATTTGAGTCGGCGATTGCACGCCGCCCGCCACGGTCGCGGTCACATTGTAGGCGCCATCCGCGATATTGTTCGCGACGAACCGTCCTCTCCCGTCCGCAGTGACCTCGATCGCTTTTCCGCCCTTTTTCACCGGTTCGAGCCGAACGCGCGCGTGCTGCGCCGTCCGGCCATCGACGCCTTTGACATCACCCTGAACGGTCGACTGCGCGACACCACTTGTCGCGACGAGGGCGCTGGTTAAAGCACAAATGGCAACGAGAGATATTTTTTGCATAACCGGCAAGTTTAGCGCCGAAACAGATGGCGAGCAACTGCGCCAAACCAAGGCCTGGACTACAGGTGCCAACGGCTCGCAACTGATGTTCCTCACGGCTGGGCCCCTGCGATCGCGGGTGCGTGCGCCGAGGAGAAGATTACCGGCGGAGGGGCTCGAACCCACACACTCTTGCGAGTACCAGATTTTGAGTCTAGCGCGTCTGCCAATTCCGCCACGCCGGCTTCGTTCCGCGAGCGGAAAATACCGAGACGCAGCCGAACCTCAACCGGTTAAAAACGGTCCGCCATCTCCAGGCCGCGCGGCGGTCCGAAGATCTCGCGCAACACGATCGCATCGCGCAGAGCGCTCGCGGTAGCGAGGCGCGCCACGATACCGCGCGTCGGCGCAGACAGACCTTCGCTGCCGGCCGGGATAACCATTCCCGACCCGGCTGATTCTTGCTCCGTTCTCGTCCCATCGACATCGCGGACTTCGAAGGACGATGGAGTTTGCGTCCTCTGTTGGATTCGCGCCGGTCGGGGTTGCAGCAATCGCGCCGGTGGCGCCGGCGCTCCGACTCCTGGCGGTGGATCAGGCGGTCGCGTGGTCAGCGTCGGCAGCACAGGACCGATCGGCCGACGCGGCAGCACCACCTGTTTCGGAAAGGGTCGCGGCGCGACTTTCGGCGGCGGCTTTGAGGTCGTCGGCTGCCCCAGTGCTTCCATGAAGCGGCGAACGCGTTCCTCATCCGTTTGCGCAACGCGGCGCGATTCCAGAACGCTGCGCCCGGAATCCTCAGTCGTCCGCGTGTCCTCACCGCGGCCTTCTTCCGATCTCGCTGCTCGTTGCGCCAGCCAGCGGAGCAACGCCGCCGCCGCGATCAGCAGAATAAAAACCGGGTGGTCGAAGTGCATTTCGCTTAGCGCGTCGATCTAACGGACCAGGGTAGCCAGACTCGTTAGGCCGCGCCTTCGCCCGGCGGCTTGTCGCCGCCGGCGATCGATTTTCGCATCGAAGTGTCGGCCTCCACATTTTTCATTCGCACGTAATCCATGACGCCGAGGTTCCCGGACCGAAACGCGTCCGCCATCGCCGTCGGCACGAGCGCCTCCGCTTCCACTACTTTCGCGCGCATCTTTTGCGTCTCGGCGCGCATTTCCTGCTCGACCGCGACCGCGGCCGCGCGGCGCACTTCCGCCTTCGCTTGCGCGACGCGCTTGTCCGCTTCTGCCTGCTCGGTTTGCAGTTTCGCGCCGATGTTTTCGCCGACATCGACGTCCGCGATGTCGATCGACAAAATCTCGAAGGCAGTCCCGCTATCGAGCCCTTTTGCGAGCACTGTCTTGGAAATGCGATCAGGATTTTCGAGCACGTCTTTGTACGAAACGGACGAGCCGATCGAGCTCACGATGCCCTCGCCGACGCGCGCGATGATTGTCTCTTCGGTCGCGCCGCCCACAAACCGATCGAGATGCGAGCGGACCGTCACGCGCGCCTTCACTTTGACGCCGATCCCATCCTGGGCTACGCCGTCGATCGTGGTCCGGCCCATCGCCACGTTCGGACAATCGATCACCTTCGGATTAATGCTTGTGCGCACGGCTTCGAGGACCGTTTTCCCGGTCCCTTTCGTCGCGAGATCGATCGCGCAGGCGCGATTGAAATCGAGCGAGATCCCGGCTTTATCGGCCGCGATCAAAGCGAGGATGGCCTGTCCGACATCGCCGCCGGCGAGATAGTGCGCTTCCAGCGGGTCGCTCGGGATTTCGATCCCCGCCTTTACCGCCGTGATCCGGTTGTCGACGATCATTCCGACCGGCACTTTCCGCAGTCGCATGCCGACCATTTTGCCGAGGCCGACCGGTGCGTTCGCGATGCGCGCGCGGATCCACAGCCCGAAGAAATTAAAAAGAACAATGCAGAGGATCAGCGCGAGGAGGCCGATCAATGCGACGCCGACAAAATAAAGCGACTCCATGGATCGTGAAGATATCCGAGCGTCCGGCTGGCGGGAATAACATTATCAAAAGGCGACATCTTCGACCGCGGGAATCGCTCGCCTTTCGGCGCGGTCTGCGGTTAACTGGGAGCGGCGTGGGAAAAGCTCCTGCGCAGAGCTCGAGAATTAATTTATGCAGATGTTTTCACCGAACCGAAAAAACGACCCCATTGCGACGCCCGCGGCTCCGATCGATACCCCGCCGGAGCCGAAGCCGGCCGCCGCCTCTAATGGTCTGGCGCAGGCCGAGCGCTCACCCACGCCTGCGCCGTCGCAAGCCGGAGGTCTCCTCTCCAGCGGCGTCTCGATCACCGGTTCAGTGAAATTCAAAAGCGAGCTGGTGATCGACGGCGAAGTCGACGGCGAGATTGATTCCGGCGGTCGATTAACGGTGGGCAAGAACGCGACCATCCGCGGCGAAATCCGGTCGAAATCGGTCATCGTGCAGGGAACCGTCGAAGGAAATATTGTCGCCACCGAGCGTTGCGAGCTGCAAGCAGGTTGCACACTCCGCGGCGATATCGAGGCACCGCGGCTGATCGTCGATGAAGACGCGACCTTCCTAGGCAGCGCGAAAATCGCGACGAAACCGAAGCCTTAGCGTACTGGCGACGACTCCGGCCTCGCAAGAGTGCCGCGCAGCAGGATGAGTCCGCTGAGGATAATCGGAACGGCGAGCAGAACCGTCGCCGCTATCCAATCCTGGCCAAAGTGCGAAACGTTGGTCGCATTGGAATGATGCAAGAGAAACGCCACGAGGAAACATTCGTTCCACGCACCAAGAAACGAAAAGAGAGCAACCAGGCGTAGCGCGGGCGCGGCGACGGGCAGTACCAGCCGGTAGAAATTTCGAAAGGCGGAGGCACCTTCCAGCCGAGCCGCTTCTTCGATCGAGCAGGGGATCGCGTCGTAATAGTTCCGCAATTGCCAGACCGCGATCGGGAAGAGTGTGCAGACATAGCTCAGCGTGACGGCGACAAAAAGGGCCGTGGCTCGAAGTTCAACCATGATCGCGAAGCTCGCGGTCGCGACTACGATCGCGGGCAGCAGGAGTGAAACGATCAGCCGCGAGAAGAGGAACGACATCCCGCCAAGCCGAAGACGGGAGAGCGCGTAGGCGGATCCCGACGCAAGGATGACGCCGATCACGCAGACGGCGAGCGCGACGGCAACGGCGACGCCAACCGTGCGAAGAAACGTCGGCGCCGTCACGACGGCGGTCAGGCCTGGATGAGTCGCGTCCGCGTGACTCAACGCGTAGACCGTCAATGGCATTATCGCCACTAACGGGAGGCACCCAAAGGCCGTCCACAAAGCGCTCGGCGGCCTCCGATGTTCGTTTGCGGTTATTCTCATTCCGCGGGACGATCGTGGCAGTCACCCGCGAACTCAACCGTCTGCGCGCCGGGAATTCTACTGCCGATGTGAATGCGGCGCTTTACCCAAATGGCGGGTCGCATGCCTCAGTTACGCGCCCGGATTGAATCCGCCCGGTACCAATCAAGGCGCGTTCTAAGATGGTCTTTCGCTCGTTCTCGGTTCGAAACCTGGGCATGAAAAAAATTCGCGAAAGCATCCTCGCATGCGACAGGTCGGCCGGCGGCTTTTATCCTCGCGTTTGGCACGATCGTGGTTTGGGCTGTAACCGGTCCACTTTTTCACTTCAGTGATACGTGGCAGCTCGTGATCAATACGGGCACTACGATTGTGGCGATCTGCGGATTGTAAGTGCTCGGGGGGGGACTTGAACCCCCATGCCTTGCGGCATACGCCCCTCAAACGTACGTGTCTGCCATTTCACCACCCGAGCAGATGGCGCGCGCTCGCGCGGCTGCAATTTTAAGCAGGAACGCAGGAAAGCAAGAAACTGTAAGTGCTGGGCCTTAAAATGAGCTCAACACGATGCGACGACGTCGGGCTCGAAGATGGTGGTGTCTTCCGCAAAGAGGCAGAAGAGAATGCGCACGAGCAGGCGCTCGAGGTCGTGGGGATCGAAGCCGCCGGTTTTCAGCGCATCGTGCAGCTCGCACATGCGCCCGTAGGCTTTTTCGTTCGCCGGATCTTCGGGATCGAGCCGGACGCGCGTCTGTCCAAGCATGAAGGAGAATTGCCGGACGTGCTTGTGGAATTCGGCGAGGACGAAATGGTGCGGCGCAAACTTGCGGCCAGCGAAGAGCGGGAGGTCGCGCTGTTCTTCCGGCTCCAGATCGTAAAGGACGAACTGAGCAAAATCGGAGACGAGGACGAAGCGCGGGATTTCTTCCCAGCGGTTCTCGCGAGTTAAGTCTTCGATGTAGGTGAAGGCCTGGGTCTCGGCGAGGGCGAGGTCTTCGCCGAAGCTCTTGTGCTCGACGAGCAGCTTGCCGCGCCAGAGAAGGTCCATCGCGCCTGTGTTGCCTTTTAGGTTGGTGACGTTGGCTTCGAAGGAAGCGAGCGACGCGCGACGCAGGCCAAAGACATTGAAGAAGTCGTTCCAGAAGGTCTGCTTCTCTGCGTTTTCGGAGCGGTCGCCCGCGTGCTCGCGCGAGAAGCGGATCGCACGGTCGCGGACTTCGTTCCAGGAGAGGTGCGGCACTGCGGGAGTTAATCAGCTGGCGAGCCTTCCGACAAACATCTTGCGCGCGGCGCGCGTTTCGAGATCTAACCCGGTAATGCAACCTGAACGGCTTCTGGCGTGAGCACGCAACGCGGTATGAGAAAAATCGCTGCGTTAATCTGTTCGCTCGCCTTCGACACCGCGGCGTTGTGTCCGCCTGCGACTAGGACCTTACCGTTGGGGAGCAACGTAGCGGCATGTCTATAGCGGGGCGGCTGTGCAAAGAATCCACCCGCCAACAATGGCGTGGGAACCACCCACAAACCGCGCGGTTAGGGAACCCGATAGACTTCCACGAGGCCGACGCCGGTGGTCTCGGTTTTCCCCCGCACGATCGCCGTGTAAGCGCCGTTGGTGAGCACCCGAACGATAGCCGCTTCGCGATCGTCCTTCGGTGCAATCCCGGTAGCCTCCAGTTCGGCTTGTTGGGAATCTTTCCAGTTGTCGTTCAGTGCGACCATGGCGCCATTGCCGTCATGCAGTTCCAGGGTCGGATCCAGGAGCGCGTTATCGATCCCGAAGGGGACGAGGGAAGGTCCGATGGCTCGCACCACAACCCGCTCACTTCCGCTTCCGTTAGTCCCGAGCCCTGCTCCGACGATAAAGCCGCCGATCATCACGTTATCACCGCTATCTACAAACCCTCGCGTGCTAATGTTCGCGAACTGAGAGGGGATAGCTTGGGCCACGTCATACGCTCCCACTAATCCTACCCCGATGCCGTGGCCGACTCACTTTACAATTAAGGTGTAAGCGTCCGGGGGTAGCGTCTGCAGAAACGCGGACTCGAGGTCGTTACTCGGCGCAAAGTCTGAGGTGGAAATCTCCGAGGCGTTGGACGCTTCTTTCCAGTTATCGTCACCGCGACAATCGCGCCGGTGTGATCGTGCAGCTCCAGGATCGGGTTCTCCAGCGCACCCGGCACGCCGAAAGCAGTCAGCGACGGACCAATCGCGCGGATTGCCACTGGCTTTGCCTCTGTGCCAGTGATGATAAATCCTCCGATGAGGACGTTCGTGTCGAGAAGCAGCGCATAAATCGACGGCAGACTTGTAGCTATATTTGCGTCACGTAGTCACGCACATGCGCGGCTACGGCTTCCACCCACGGGCGCGCCAAGAGTTCTGCAAAATGGTCCGTGCAGGTCGGCGTGGCTAGCTTCGGCCGTCCGTTCGAGGAGTGGCCCCCACCACGCGCGGTCGTTCAAATAACAATCGCTAACCGCGCGCGATCACAGCGCTGAGCCAAAGGGATTCGAGAATCGACGCGCCGCCCGGTGGGATAAATCGCCGTGTTTACAGGTAAGGTTACGGAAGCGTGTAGACCTCGACGACAGCTATCCCGGTCGTGCTGTTCTTCCCTTGCACGACGGCGGTGTAGGCGCCCGGAGCCAGCGTCGCCACAATGGCTGACTCAGCGTCGGATCGAGGGGGAATGCCGGTGCTCATGATCTCGGCCTGCTGCGTGTCTTTCCAATTGTCGTTCTTCGCTACGATCGTTCCGCTCCCATCGTGCAGTTCCAACGTCGGATCCTGCAGCGGCGAGGTCACGCCAAAATCGGCCAACGACGGTCCAATCGCCCGCACAATCACTTTGGAAACGCCGTTGCCCACGATGAATCCACCGATCAAAAGGTCGTTCCCAGTGTTCACGAAGCCGCGCGTGCTGATATTCGCCAGCCTTGAATCCGCATCCGGATTCAGGTCGTAGGCTTCGACCACGCCGATCCCAGTGGTGTTATTCTTCCCACGCACGATCGCGGTGTAGCCGGAGCCATTCGCCGGCAGTGTCCGCACGATCGCTGCCTCGAGATCATTTGTGGGCGGAATCATCGTCGCTTCGATCTCGGCCTGCTGATCGGATTTCCAGTTGTCGTTGCTGGCGATCAGGCCGCCGCTGCCGTCGTGCAATTCGAGAGTCGGATCAGCGAGGGCGCCGGGAACGCCGAACTGGGTGAGCGATGGCCCAATCCCGCGCACGATGACGCGCTTTTCCTGCGTCCCGCTGACGATAAACCCGGCGATGAGGACGTTGTCGCCTGTCTCCACGCGCAGCCGGCTCGAAATGTTCTGGAGCTGGCCGATCGCGGCGGAAAATTCCGAGGTGTTGCCGGCGGGGTCTGTCGCCGTGGCGGTAACTCTGAGCGCCGGTTTCACGGTGGGCAAGTTGACGTTGAAAGAGCCGTTGCAGGCGCCATCGGTGGTGACAGTGGCGGAGCCGAGGAAGAATTGTCCTTCGCCGTAACCACTCGGATCGACCGCGTCGTTGCTGAAAAACTCGAGACGATAGGTCGTGTTCGCGGTGCTGTTCAGCGTGCCGGTAATGTTGACGCTGCCGGTGCTGTTTGTGACCGATTTCAAAAACGGAAAATTCTGGAGATGGTTACCGCCGTCATCCGGATCACACGC
>JALYZW010000209.1 GCA_030945725.1 Verrucomicrobiota bacterium
GGACTTCGCGCGGATTCAGCGTCCCTTTATCGTGAGTGTTGAAGTCGTGGTTCGCCTCGCCCGGCTCCGCGGCGGCCTCGTGGCCGAGACTCGCCACCGCGATCCGGTTCGCATCCGGCATCTTCGGGTTCGGGTTGCGAATGCGCGCGAGATAACTGGTCCGCGTTCTCACATTCAAATATTCGAGCAGCCGATAATTCCGGTCCTGCGCTTTCATCTTTGAAACGCGGCTCTCGGGATCCGCGATGTCGCCGAACACAATCGCCTCGGTCGGGCACGCCTGCGCGCACGCGCTCGTGAACGAATCCCGCGGGATGAGCGTGTTCGCTGATTCGCCTGCTTTCGCATGCGCGGAAATTTTCGCTTCCTCGATGCGCTGGACGCAAAACGTGCACTTCTCCATCACGCCACGCATGCGCACGGTGACGTTCGGATTCTTTTGCATCTTCGTCAGATCGGGGGCGCCTTTTTCGGTGAGCGGTCCGAGGTATTCCTGATAGACACCGAAATTTCCGGCGATCTTCTTCTTCCCGACGGGCCGCTGGTTATAATCGAAGAAATTGAACCGGCGGACCTTGAACGGGCAGTTGTTTGCGCAATACCGCGTGCCGATGCAGCGGTTGTAGGCCATCACGTTTAGCCCGTCCTCGCTGTGGACGGTGGCGTTGACCGGGCAGACGGTTTCGCACGGTGCGTTTTCGCAGTGCTGGCACATCATCGGCTCGTGCACGATCTCGGGATTCTCGGGATATTGACCTTTGTCTTCGTTGAAGGCCGTCGCGCTCGCGTAATAGCGATCGATTCGCATCCAGTGCATCGCGCGCCCGTGGCTCACCTGGAGCTTGCCCACGATCGGGATGTTGTTCTCGGCCTGGCAGGCAATCACGCACGCGCTGCACCCGGTGCAGACGTTCAGATCGACCGCCATTCCCCACTGTTGCGGAGCATCCAGCGGCGGATGCGAATAGATCGTGGGCAGACGCGGCGGCAATTCTTCGTCGCCCGCGATCTTCTTCACGAACTCGGGATCCTCGCGGTATTTCTCGACGGTCGCTTCGCGCACCAGTCCGCGGCCTTCGATGCTCCAGTGATCCTGCGTGATCGAGAACGGATAGACGCCGCCCGCCTTGGTCACGCTGACCTTAGAAATCGTCTTTCCGTCGGCGGCGATGAAATGCGGGTTGCTGCTCGTGCGCAACAAATACCCGTTAAACCCGGGCGCTTCGTCACGCGTGGTCGCACCCGCTCCCGAGGCCTCGCTCGGCTTGCCGCCCGCGTAAGGTAAAGGACCCGATCCGGTGCCGATCATCCGTCCATAACCGAGCGGAATCGTGATGCTGTTATCCGCATGGCCCGGAACGATCAAGGCCGCGATCACGAGCTCCCGGCGAATCGCTTTCTGCTTTGCGTCGAGCGTCGTTTCAATGATCGAAATATCGATCAGATCCCCGTTCTTCACCTTGATGTGCGCCGCGTACTTCGGGCTCATCTGCGCGGCGTTGTCCCACGTCAGCTTCGTGATCGGATCGGGTAATTCCTGAAGCCAGCCGTTGTTCGCGTAGCGGCCGTCATCGACCGAGTAATCGCGCACGAGCACGATTTCGGGCGAATCAGGGGTCGGTGCTGGCGGAGTCGTCCAGAGATTGTGCGCCACCCCGCCGGCCGCATTTCCGTTGAACGTCGGCGGCTTGTCCTTCGGCGCCACATGCGCGGCAAATCCGTCGCGCAAGAGCCGCGACCACGCGGTCGGGAAATCTCCCGGCGGCGCCGTGGCGCGGAAGGTCTCCTGGACGAGCTCAGGCCCTTCGACTTTCGGTTGGCCCAGCAGCGCATTCACGAGCTCGATGTCCGAGAGCCCCCCGAACAGCGGCAGGATCATCGGCTGCACCGCGAGATAGGCGCCTTCCGCCGTGAGCGCATCGCCCCAACTCTCGAGGAAATGCGCGGCCGGCACATGCCAGTGGCTCAACATCGACGTCGCGTCCTCGTGGTATCCGACCCGGATTACGTCCGGCACATTTTTCTGCAACTCGGCCCAATCGACCGGCGCCTTCGTTGCCTTGTCAATCGTGATGCCGCGAGGCGCGTTGTAAGCCGGATCGCCACCGAGGATGAAAAGCTGCTTCACGCGGCCGGCGTTCATCTCGGCCGCGAGCTGGAGAATGCTGCCCGTCTTCGGATTTTTGGGGAACTCGCGGATGAGCAGCGTCGTGCCGATGTTCTTCAGCGCGGCGTTCATCGCGTACGCCATCAGCTGCACCACCACCGGCTGATGCGGACCGGCCAGCACCAGACTCGCGCCCGGTTTCGACATCAAGTCCGCGGCACATTCGTTGAGCCATTGCTCATCGAATTTCATCGTCCCGGGCTGCTCGGTCAGCGTGGCAATCACGGAAGACAACCCGGGATCTTTTGTCGCCACCGCGATCTTTCCGGCCAAGGCATGCGCAAAGGCCGGAATCTGGCTCGCAGGACAACGCAGGCGGTGATCGGCCATCGCGCCCGTGAGCGTGTAGCGATTCTCCACCACGTAAAGGCGGTTCATCGAGTCCTTCGCCGACGTGACGCGCCGACGCGATGCGAAAGCGCGGGATGACATCACGTCGCCTTCGCCGCAATCCAGGAAATCGCTGTCCAAGGCGAGCACCACGTCCGCGCGCTCGAGCCGCGGCACGAGCCGCGAGTTCTGGCCGAAACTGATGTCGGTGCCGAATCCCTGCGCCTCGCTCAGCACCGGTTCATAGACACACCAGCGCATTTTCGGGTAGCGCTTCTCCAGCTCGCCGCGGAGCCGTTCGCGTGTCGGCGAAAGCGTTTCCTCCACCAGAAACGCGACTCCTGCGCCAGCGTCCGCATCGATCTTGCCGCGCAGCTCGCCCAGGTATTTATCAAAGGCTGCGCGATCGCGGGTCTCTCCCTTCTCCACGAAACGGCGCGAACGCGCGGGGTCATAAAGTCCGAGCATCGCGGCCTGCGCGAAAGCATCGGTCGCTCCGCCACTCGCCGGATGCAGCGGGTTTCCATCGAGCTTGATCGGGCGGCCATCGACTGTCGTGGCGACCAGCGGAATCGCACCGGTCCGGCGCGGCATCGCGGTCGCGTAGTAGAGGGCCTTGCCCGGGATCGTCCATTCCACGCTCTTCGTGAAAGGCACGAGGTGCATTTCCGGCCGGCGACAACTCGTTAGGCCAAAACCGGCCAGCGCCATCGAGGCGCCCATCACCTTCAGAAAACCGCGCCGAGACCATTCGTCGCCTTCCAGCTGCGCCGCGCCCGCCGGAAATTCGCGCGAAAGCCAATCGCGAAATTCCGGCGTGTCGCTCAACTCGCCGACGCTGCGCCAGTAGCGCTTTTCGCCCGCCGTCTCGGCCGGATGTTCGAAGACTCGTTTCATCGTGGGTTGCGCGCGTTCATCGATGACATCCCTGGCAATTCAGCGGCGGCTGGATATTCCACTTCTCTTTCAAAGTCTGCCCGATCTCTTGCTGCGTGAGGTGCTGTTTCTTCGACCAATCTTCGCTCACGCCTTGCGGCTGTCCGTATTTCGCGACGAAGGCGGCCGGATTTTCCCGCTCCGGTTTCCAATCCAGGTTCGTGATCTGGTCGTTCGGCCGGAGGAAATTTTCGGGGTGCCGGTGGCACTCGAGGCACCACGCCATGCTGAGCGGCTTGGCGTCATGGACCACCGGCATGTGATTCACCTGGCCGTGGCAGCTCGCGCAGCTGATCCCGCGATTCACGTGCGCCGCGTGGTTGTAGAAAACATAATCCGGCGTGCGATGAATCTGCACCCACTCGACCGGCTGCCCGGTCTTCCAACTGGCCCGCACCGGCTCGAGCTTCGGATTATCCTTTTGCACTTGCTGGTGACACGCCATGCAGGTCTGCGTGTTCGGCAGATTCGAATGCGCCGCGACGTCGACGAAACTGTGACAATAACGGCAATCCATCCCGAGCTGGCTCACGTGCAGATCGTGCGGAAAGGGCACCGGCTGGATCGGTTGATAACCGATCTTCGTGTATTTCGGCGTCACGTAATACCACGTCGCCGCGGTCAACCCGGTCACCACCGTCGCGCCGATCACGCCGAGCTTCAGCGGGAGCCAGTTTGCCCATTTGGGAAAGAAATTCGCCATACCGCTTTAGCGTCGGCGAAGCGGTCGGCCGCCTCGCTGCCACGAAACAAACGCGAACGGATGAGCGTGAGGATGTGGTTGTTTCAGACGCGGAGAAGGTTGAGTGAAATCAGTGTGGGCAGGCGAGAGGCGGCAACTCTATAAACCGGCGTGATGTTGGCAAAAGAAAAATTGTTCCGCGCTCGTTTTTCAGTCCCGGTGCGCACAATTCTCTCCATAGCGAGAAGCGATACACAAGCAAAACTAACATTGTCATGTCGAGCGCAGCCGAGACATCCGCCCGAAATCCGCTCGCGTTGCGCCACGGGATTTCTCGACTTCGCTCGAAATGACAGAATGGTAACGCGCATGCGCTGGCTCTGCGTCCTCGGTTTGATCGCACAGAGCGTGATGGCCGCGGAAAATGCCGACAAGATTTTCACCAATGGGAATGTCTACACGGTCAATGAACGACAACCGCATGCGGAAGCCGTCGCTGTCTCGGGCCAGCGAATTGCATTTGTCGGATCGAATGAGGAGGCGCTGAAGCGTCGGCGACCGGACACGCAGATGATCGATCTGCACGGCGCGACCGTCGTGCCCGGGATGACCGATTCGCATTATCACATCTTCGGTGTCGGCGAACGCGAGATGACGCTGAATCTCGAAGGCACGACCAGCCTCGAGGATTTTCTCACCAGAGTGAAGGCGCGCGTGGCTGCGGCGGAGCCGGGCCAATGGGTCACCGGCCGCGGATGGATCGAGACTTTCTGGAAACCGCAGACGTTCCCGACCCGGCGAGATCTCGATACGATCGCTCCGCGGAACCCTGTTTTTCTTACGCGCGCCGACGGGCACGGCGCGGTCGCGAACAGCGCTGCGCTGCGCGTCGCCGGGATCACGGCAGAGACGCCGAATC
>JALYZW010000242.1 GCA_030945725.1 Verrucomicrobiota bacterium
GTCAGCCACGGTACGTAATCGCTCGGTCCGACGTGCACGTTGTCCGCGGACATCGCGTGGCCGAGCTGGCTCGTGACCGCCTGCGTCTTCGAAATCTTTTTCGATTCGAGGCGTTCGCGTTCCAGCATGTTTAGAAAATCGGTGTTGCCGCCGAAGTTCAATTGGTAGGTCCGATCGAGACGCACGCCTCGATCCCTGAACAGATTAGTCAGCACGCGGTGCGCGATCGTGGCGCCGACTTGCGACTTGATGTCGTCGCCTACGATAGGCAGCCGGCGCTCCTCGAATCGCCGCTGCCAGTACTTCTGCGAGGCGATAAAGACCGGGACGCAATTCACGAAAGCGCAGCCGGCCTCGAGGATTTGCTCGACATACCACTTGGTCGCCATCTCCGATCCAACCGGAAGATAGGAGACCACGACGTCGGTCTTCGTTTTCTTCAGGATGCCGATGATATCGTCGGTCGATGCGGTCGATTTTTTGATGACCTTCTTTAAGTATTTGCCCAGGCCGTCGTGCGTCATACCGCGGTGGACTTTCACGCCGAGCTTGGGCACCTCCGCGAATCGGACGGTATTGTTTGGCTCGGCGAAAATCGCTTCGCTCAAATCGCCGCCGACTTTGGTGGTGTTAATGTCGAACGCGGCCGAGAACTCGATATCCCGAACGTGGTAACCTCCGAGCTCTACATTCATCAGGCCGGGGACGAAATCGTCGGGGTTCGCGTCGCGATAAAACTGAACGCCCTGGACGAGCGACGAAGCGCAATTTCCGACGCCGATAATGGCGACTCGAATCTTATTTTTCATACGGCGTGAGGAAATCGGGCTGCGGAGGAGAATTAAGACTGATGCCGCGAAGTCTCAGGCGGCGACTATTTACTATCAGCATTTTAGAACTTGGCGAAGAAAGATGCGAATTTCGTGAACAGTCGCACGCGCGCAGTGTCAAATCCGCAGCCGCCAGCAATCCGTTCGGCCGCGTGGATCGGCCAACGCCGGCCGCAGACGGAGAGCGAGAACATCAAAGGAAGGGGAGCGGACCGAGCGCGCAAAAGCCTCAACAGGGCCCAGTTCACATATTAGTGCTCCACATTCTGAAGCTCGACCGAATCTATAAATGGACCGGATGCCAGGCTCGGAGTTTACATAACAGGCTCAGCCGCAGCGACAAACAGCGTTGACGAAAAAGTTTGAACAGAATACGGCCGGAGGCTGTCAGTATTACGAATATTTAACCTTGTTAAATACTTTGCCCAAATGTTAAAACGCGCAACCTCGGGGGCATTCAGGGACGTAATGCTCCGGAAGTCGTGCGATCACCCCACCCACCGACCGAATGAGAAGTTTTATGGCTGCTGAAGATAGCGATACTGGAATAAAAATTTACCTGCGCGAGATCGGGCAAATCCCGCTCCTGACCCCAGATCAGGAGATCGAGCTCGCGGCCAAAATCAAGAAAGGCGACCGCGAAGCGCGGGCGTTGATGATTCGCTCCAACCTCCGTTTGGTGGTGAAAATCGCGCACGATTACGCAAATCTCGGTTTGCCCCTGCTCGACCTTATTTCCGAAGGGAACATCGGGTTGATGAAAGCGGTCGAGCGTTTCGATCCCGCGAAAGGCGGCAAGCTCTCGACCTACGCTGCGTGGTGGATCAAGCAATCCATCAAACGCGCGCTGGCGAACCAATCCAAGACGATCCGCTTGCCCGTTCACCTGGTCGACAAAATCTCGAAGATGCGCCGCGTCTCGCTCCAGATGAGCGAGGAACTCGGACGCGAGCCGACCGACGATGAACTGGGCGAAGAAATCGGCATCGCGAGCGGTAAAGTGTCGCAGCTTAAAACCGTCTCGATCCGGCCCGCTTCGCTCGACGCACCGATCAGCGACGATGACTCGACCGAATTCGGCGAAATCGTGGGCGATGAAGAGGCGCAGACGCCGTTCGAATTGCTGCGCGACAAAAATTTGCGCAACGAGGTGGGCGGCCTGCTCGACGTGCTCGACGATCGCGAGCGGAAGATCATCTTCTCGCGCTTCGGACTCGATGGCGGCAAGCCGAAGACGCTCGAGGAAGTCGGTAAAAAATTCGGCGTGACGCGCGAGCGAATTCGTCAGCTGCAGAACATCGCACTTTCGAAACTGCGGCGGGCGCTGAGCAAGAAAGAGCGGCCGGTGGACGTAGAATTGCCGGTGGAGGCGTAAGGTGGGAGCGGCCTCCGCGCCGCGATCGTCGGGGCTCCCGCTTCAAGGTTTAAAAGCGCGCGGCAGGGAAACTTCCGCGCGCTTTTTGTTGCGCTGCAGTCATCCCGATCCGCGGAGACGGAGAGGGACCTCGCAGAAGCACTTTGATTTACTCCGTCGGCAGAGCGAGCAACACATAGCCCGGGGTGATGGCGGCCGCACCACAGCGCGATGGCGCGGGCTTGAATCGGCGAGATCCTTCGCCGTCTGCGCGGCTCAGGATGACAATAGCGAGCGTCAGGTGCAGTAGCGGATGACTGTGCGAGAGAGGAAGCGGTCCAGCGCAAAGCTGGCACCAAATGAGTTAGTCGGCGCGGCGGCTTGAATCAATTCCGGAGATGATTGCCTAGTCCATCATTGAGTCGCCGTGCCCGCGCTCGTCTGTCGTATTGCGGCTTTTTGCCTGACGCACCTGCACGCAATCGAATGTCCCATCACGCGCACGCACGTCGGCAACGATGACAAGATTGTCGTTCGAGTTCGTGAGCCCTGCTTCACAGAGCAGCCGCTGCGCCGCCTCGATGGTCTGGTTCGGATCGTCCGCAAACTCCAACAACACGGCATAAGTCCCCCACAGGAGAGCTAACTGCCGGTAAATTTGCTCGCTCGGAGTGCACGCGAAAATCTGACGGTTCGGCCGCAGGTTTGAGACGTACCGTGCCATCGTCCCGTGCCGTGTGAACACGATCAATTTCGCGTCCGGTAACGAGTTCGCGAGCACAACGGCGGAGGCGACCGTTTTCTGGCGGTCGTCGCTCAGGCTCGTGGCCTGCGCAAACTCCGCACCACCGCTGCGCTCGATGCGCGAGGCGACCCGCGCGAGCACTTCCACACATCCGACCGGATAGCGTCCGCTCGTCGTCTCGCCTGTCAGCAGCATCGCGTCCGCTTGCTCGAAGACAGCATTCGCGACGTCCGTGATTTCCGCCCGCGTGGGCACCGGGTTTTCGATCATCGACTCGAGCAAATGCGTGGCGATGATGACCGGCTTCGCTTTCCGCAAGCAGCGTTTCACGATCCGGCGCTGAATGATCGGCAGTTCTTCCATCGGGCATTCGATGCCCAGATCGCCGCGCGCGATCAGGATCGCGTCAGCCGCGTCGATCATCTCGTCGATCGCGGCGACCGCGGACTGCGTCTCGATTTTCGCCACCACTGCGGCCGGGCTCGAGAGCCGGCGGAGTTCCGCCCGCAGCTCATCGAGGTCGCTCTTCTGGCGCGCAAAACTCAGAGCGACGAAATCGACCGCGAGTTCCGCCCCGAGCGCGATATCATCCAGGTCCTTTCGCGTCAGCGGCGGCAGATTCACGCGGACACCAGGGAGATTGATGTGACGTCGTGAACTGAGGGTGCCTCGGGTGAGGACTTTGCAGCGGATGCGATCGGCTCCTTTCGCGAGCACTTCGGTGCGCAGCACTCCGTTATCGACGAGCATCGTACAGCCGACTTTCACGTCGTCGATTAAGCCGTCGTAATTGACAGATACAGAAGTTTTCTCGCGCGCCTCGGCTCCGCGGACCGTAAACTCGATGATGTCGCCGACCTCCAAGGCGATGTCGCGCGGGACCACGCCGGTCCGAATCGCCGGGCCTTGAGTGTCCATCAGAATTGCGACGCCGCGGCGATCTTCACGCGCAAGTTCGCGCACCATCGGAACGATGACGCGCACCCAATCGTGTTGCGCGTGGCTCATGTTTAACCGGAAAATGTCGGTGCCGGCGCGAATCATTTGCACGATCGTCTCGCGCTTTTCCGAGGCCGGGCCGAGCGTGCAGATAATCTTCGTCTTGCGCACGAATTCGAAGATTCGGTCTCGCCTCGTGAATGCAAGGCGATTCATGCATCGCGGGCAGCGGCACGTTGTCATCCCGAGCGAAGTCGAGGGACCCCGTG
>JALYZW010000252.1 GCA_030945725.1 Verrucomicrobiota bacterium
GTAAAGCAGCCAGCGACGCAAGTGCTCGGTTCAGGGACGGCAGTTGGATCGTTCGTCATCAGTAATGAGGTCGGGCCGTAGACTAGAGTGTAACCGGTTGGGAGGTTCGTCATGTCGAATGTACCAATAACGCTCTGGTAGGTTGCTAGCGTATAGGTCGTCAACGGCGCGGAGGACGCAGGTCCTGTGAACTGGAGCATGTTCGTTAGGGAAGACAGGTCTAGAATCCCGCCGGAAATTCGAAGTAGGTCGCTCAGGTTGCTAATCGACGATAGGTCAACAAGTAGGGTCGATGCGTCCCCGAAGATGACGCGGGTCGCCGTCAAAGTGAGCGCACCGATTGTGCCGGCCTGGTCACCCGGCGACACCGTGCCGTCGGTGACAGTGATCGGAGCCGCTACGGTTACTCCGTTTAGCACATTATTCGTCACGGTGATGTTCCCGTTTCCGCCAAGAGTCCCGCCGTTATTAACCGCCACAGGCCCACTTCCCGTCGCTGAACCGGCGGCACCTTGACCGTTGCCAAGGGCGTTATTCGCGAGCAACGTGCCTCCGGAAATCGTCGTTCCGCCACTGTACGTGTTGTTAGTGCTAGTCACGACGAAGGTGCTGGCACCGTCTTTGAGCAACGCTAGCTTACTAGCCCCGAGGTCGCTCAGCGTGCCGCTAAGGGTTATCTGTCCCAAGCCGTCACCTGTTAGATGGAGTTGCGCCGTACCCGACGTCCCGGCGGGAAGATTTGGCCCTTCGATCAAGTTGGCGATAACGAACGCGCCCGATCCTGTTTGGTTGATTGAACTTCCTCCGTTTGTACTCAGCGCAAGCTCGGTCCCGTCAATGACATTCGTGGCCGAAGAGGAGCTGTTTAGAATGATGCTGCTAAACGTAAACGGCTGGACGTTTGTATCGTTAGTCGACGTACAACTCTCGGCGGTGCTACCGCCAAAACGTAACGTAATACTATCTGACGAGGCCGGTCGATCCGGCGTCCAATTGCCGAGAGTGCTCCAACCGCCCGAAAGCGGCGATGCTGGGGTCCCAGGCTGCGATCCGTTATTTCCGACACTACCAACCCATGTCGCGATGCCCGCCGTAATGTCCGGAGCCGCTGAAGAGGTTACCGCAACGGATTTTGGCCGTGACCCGTCGCTGAAGCCGCCGACGGCAGCAAACAAATTTGAATCGAAAGTGGAGTACGTCGGTGCCGTCGTGGTGCCGCCGTTTTCATTAGTGTTTGCTTCTGCCGGCTCCGCAGCGATGTAGTTATGGACTAGTGCGCGATGATTTAATCGCAGGAAATTGAAGTTTTGATAGCCGCTTAGAACGCGTTCGGCGAAATCTCCGCGGAGGAATGATTGGATGCCGAAGCCATCGCGGGAATCGGAAGCGGCCGAGAAGTCGAAGGGATCCGCCCTATCTTCTAGAATCGGGGCTGCGGGCAGACTCGAGGCGAGGCCGATGATCGCAGGGAAAATGAGGAAATAAGCGAATTTCATTAGGGCAAATAGAGGAGGGGAACCCGGACTTCCGGTAGGCGGTGAGAAGACCAGTTCCTCGGAAAGGCGTCAATGGAATTTCTAGAATTATCTGAGAAAAGTTATTCACACGTAAGATCCCGGTCGGCTACGTAGTACTACCATTCATTGAATTACCGCATCCAAAAGCACCAATGGAGCCGCCGACACAGAAAGCTAGATTCGTCACGCCGTTCGCGTCATTTAGTCGCGGTGATCGCCACGGCCGGCACGGATTTAAGTGGAGAATATGGATCGCAGTTCTCGCCTTGAGCGGACTCGTCATTGCCGCCGCGACATCGCGTGCCAACGTGTCGCCCCCGACGGCTGTGCGCAGCGGGCAACAGCTGCGCGCGCTCGCGGAGTGGGTAAATGGCACTGGGGCCGCAACGGTCATCCGCGGCCACGTCGCTCAGGGGCTTGGACTTCCAGACATCGATCTCTCTGTGCAGCAGCGTGGGCTCAGAATCGCGGGGGAGCGGCTTACCCATGTCTGCGCCGTGCCGCGCGTGAAGGGACCGGTCGAGATGCTGATCTTAGCGCGCGTCGACGAGCGGGACGGCATCGCCGATGTCTGGCTCGCTTCCGTAACCGGCGACTTGCTTGCCGCAGTGCGATTTGAAGCAGGTGCCGTCGAGGTGCAGTCGAAAAATGACGCGGAGGCAAACTTCGACACGGAGAAAGATTGGATGCTCTCGAAACTGCAGGCAGAGCAAGGGCGAGATTATGAACCAACGCCGATCCCGCGGGAGGCGAAGCCCTCGGCCGTAGCAACGCCGGCCGCTTCCGCCCCCGAGGTTCGATACGGTACGGCGCCAATTCGTCATCGTCGGTTTTTTTGGGAAACAACAACGTTGACGTCGCTGCCATGGATCGTTCCGGCGGTTATAATCGTGTTGATCATTGGCGCGATTGGTCCAACTCGCCGTAGGTGAGAACCACCGCTGGTTCACTAAAGAATCAAACGCTCTCTGAGCCGCGGCTCGAGATGTGTGCGAGAAGCAGGTACGTGAATCCAGCTTCGATTTGTACCACCTTTCGGAAAAGTTTGAAATCGACGATACTGCCCGCCCGAAACACGACCCACAGCAGCCCGAGAATCAGCTGCCGGAACTCCGCTCGGACTTGTGCGTTATCGATCGCGAGCTCGTCCGATTCGTAAAATTGCTGCAACCGAGCGATCCCGCCTCGGCATTGGCTGATCTTCAAGCGGAGTTCGTCGTGTTCGGCACGCGCCGACAGGTCGAAGATGCGCGCTTCGATCAGCGAGCAGAAGACGTCTGCCTGTAGTATCATTTCGCTAAGTAAGGCTGGCGCGTCGTCCATGTGCGCATCGTCACCATAAAGCACACGGGCATATGTGCGAAACGATCGTGAGAGCGCCTAAGCGCCAGGACTGGTAGAAATCGCGCCTTTTTCAGATCCAGATGATCCACCGCTGCGCGAGCGCAACCGCAGCGAGCCTCCGCCGGAACTGCCCTGGGTCCGCGGCGTCTACTGCTCGTCCGGCTGAATGAGCAAGCGCCGCCTGCGCGACGCCTTCGGCGAAGACATCCCGTTTGAAGAACGCGGTCAGCCGACGGATCTCGGCGGCGCAAAACAGCTCGCCGACAACGACAAATTCCAATTCCAGCATTGGGCGCTCTCCCTCATCGGCGCACGCCCGTTGAAGGAAGGCGACGGCAAAGGCGCGGATCGCGGCGTCGATGGCCTGCTCTACTTCTACGAAATAGGTAGGGACGGACCGCCGGGCCGTCCTCCGCAGCCGGGCGGTCCACCGAAGGCTCGCCCAGCGGTCGAGCCCTACCAGACCGAAAAGGCCGCCCGCGAAAAAATCATCGTCCAGGTCAAAGGCGGCGGCACCGGCATGTCCGCTATGGCGGCGGTCAAGCGATCTTTTCCGTGGAGGAGGAAATCGAGCTGCGCGAGTCGCAAGGATTGAAGGGGAAGGAGCTCTCGAAAGCGCACTATTCGCCGCAAATCGATCGCGATCTGGTGACGCGAAAATATGAATCGATGATGCTTCATCCGCCGGGCCGCTAGCGGCGTGTTTGGACATGATCGCGGGACCTGCCGACGCGGGTTTATTATGCGAGTCAGAGCGGATTCGACAGGGCGGGGGGGAGTGCCTGCGACAACCAGCCCAATGTGGCGCAACGCCGGAGCAATCTCGTGGCGCGGAAGTTGCTATAACCCCCATAGAAATGGTAATTGCTCGGAAACGTCTCTGCGAAGGATCAACCTTGCCCGAGGTCATGGTCGCGGCCCTCCTCGTCGCTACATTTTTCGCCTCCGTTTTCGAGGTAAACGCTCTCTGTCTCCGATTCGTCAATGCGAGTAAGGACAATGTCGCGGCCATCGAGACTGTCCAAGACCGACTTGAAAGCCTTCGGAGCCTCGCCTTTACCGATCTGTCATCGGGGAGCTACATGTCTACCCTTCTCACAACACCGGCCAACGCCTCTGCCTTCAGCCCACTCGCCGCGGAAACCGTCACGCTCGTCGACTATGTTTCCGGCAGCCCAAGCGTCACTTTTGTCAGAGCGCCCGGAGCGAGTGTCGCGCCGACGGCCACCTGGACCGGCGGGGTCACTTCGTTCCCCGCCACGACAACGGTGCTCAAAGCTACCGTTCAGTGTAGCTGGAACACGTCCCTCGGCGGCCGAATCCGGACGGAAAAGACGGAAACAATCATTTCCAACGGGACAAAGAAATGAGGCTCAACCCATCCCCACGCCGGGCCGCGTTTACGTTATCCGAGTTGATGATCTCGATGTCGATTGGCGTCGGGATGCTGGCTGCCGTCCTGACCGCTTCGATCGGTCTGCAAAAGAGTCTCGCCGCCGCGGATTCCTACTTCGGCACCCATATGCAGCAGATCCGTATCATCGATTATTTAAGTCGTGACGTGAAGCGCGCCTATGCCGTGACCACCTCGCCCGACCTCGCCACTGTCACATGCACCGTCCCGAATTACGTCGTTCAACTTGGGGACGTCGACGCTGGCACAAACGGTGTCAACATCGGTAAACGACGAACGCCAGTGGTGACACCCACAATCTTGGGCGGCCAGGTCGACTACGGTCGGACAGTCTCCGATACCGCGATTATTTACAATTCGCCGACTCTCACCTCCGCGACAGCGTCGTTTACCTCCGCGGACGTCGGGCACTGGATCAGCGGAGACGGCATTGCCGCTAACACCACCATCATTGCGGTAATTAGCACGAGCACCGCGACCATGTCTGCGCCGGCGATTTACTCGGGCGCGGGCAAGACAGCCACCATCTCGTCGACCAGCACAGTCACCTATTCTCTGAGCGGAAGCTCAATCCTGCGGACGGAGAACGGCACCGTGACCACGATCGCGTCGAGCACCAATCAACTGATTCCCAGCACCACCGATGTCGAACTCGCAAATACGGAATACGCGATCAGCGCGGTGACTTTCCTTCCGACCTTTACCTTCAATCCCAACGCCATTCAGCATGCGAACACAAACTCGAAGGTCGCAGGCACCGCCGTTTACAGCCGGGCTTACATGCGTAATCGACGACGTAACTAACGAACAGGCACGCCAGCTATGCACAAGGATTACAATGACTCGGAGCGAGGAAACGCCCTCCTGTGCGCCGTTTGTCTCATTTCAGTCGTCTCCCTCATTGGCGCGAATGTGTTATACAACTGCACCACGCGTTACAACACGACCTCGAAACAGGTTAAAGCGTGGAAGGAATCGCTTTACGCGGCGGAGGCTGGGGCAGACCTGGCGTACGCCGAATGTCGCAAATTCGTTTCCGCGCCTTCCTCGCAGTGGAATGGCTGGGGAACCGCTCCTATTTATAGTAACTCGCTTACCCCGTTTGGAGATGCTAATAGTCTAACCTCGTCTGTGACCGTGGATCAGCTCACCCCATTACCATCGGACCCCACGACGTATCCGTACTATCGCATTCGCTCCAAAGGAACGGCACGGCTCATGGGCTTGCGACGAACAGGGGTCGACGATCGTGTTGATCTCACTACGCGCGGGGACAGTCT
>JALYZW010000303.1 GCA_030945725.1 Verrucomicrobiota bacterium
CACCACGTCGCGGCAATCGTCGGATTCGTCCGCCATCATGATGACGACGGCGTCGCCCGTGCTCTCGTCCAATCCGCGGATGATGGCGCGTCCGAAGCCGTGTGGCCCGGGATTGTGAATCGGCTTCAACGTGGGCACGCGTGTCTGCGTCTCCGCGAGAATTTCCCAGGTCCGGTCGGTGCTTCCGTCGTCCACGACTACGATCTCGTGCGGCACGTTCTGGAGCCGGAGTTCGATGTGGAGATGTTCGACCGTGGACGCGATGCATCCTTCTTCATCCCGCGCGGGGATGATGACGGAAAGCAATTGCAGCGGCGCAGCGGTCATGGGTGTGGTCATAGCGCGCCGGAGATCTTTAGCCAATCGGGATGTGATTCGGCGTGGGCCGCGATTTCATTCAGGATCGAGTCCAGATTCGTCGTCGGCCGCCAGCCCCAGGTCTTTGCGGCCAGCGTTGAATCCATCACCAGCCACGGTACGTCGAAACGCCGCGGCGCCGGATCCGGTTCCACTTCGTGCGCGCCAAAACGGGCCGCGCACCAAGCGCTCAGCTGCGCGAGCGACATCGTGTTTGCCAGCCCGCCGCCGAAGTTGATCACGTGCGGCTTCCCGTCGCCGCGGCTCGTCATCTGTTGCCGGAGAAGCGGCACGAGATCGCGCGGATGAAAGCAATCGCGCGTTTGGTGACCACTCCCGCCGAACCCGATGTAGCGCATTCGTTGCTGCCGCAGATATGCATTAATCCAGTATGCGAAGATCCCCTGGTCCGGCCGGCCAAATTGCCCCGCGCCCGCGAGGACGCCACAGCGATTGATCCAGATGGGCAGATCGAACGTCTCGCCGTATTCGAGCGCCAACAGTTCCGAAGTTAATTTCGAGACGCCGTAGAGAGAGAGCGGCGGTTCGGTGGAAAATTGTTCATCGACGCCTTTCACGGTGATCCCCGTCGGCAAACTCGCGGATCCGTCTGGCTGAAACGCATTGTGCCGCGCGACCGTGGGCAGCGCGGCCAGCGGCTTCAACGAATACACGCGGCTGGTGCTGAGCAGAATGAATCCGGCGCGGAAACGCTTGGCCAACTCGAGAAGATTAACCGTCCCATAAAGGTTGTTCTCGAGCAGCTCGCGGCTGCTGGTCGCGCCGTCGATTCCCGCTAACACGCTCGCGTTCGCCGCCGCGTCGATGATCCAATCGACCGCCGGCAGCGCTTCTACGTCGTCGATCGAACGGATATCGCCGCGAATGACTCTCACTCCGCGCGCGCGCAGCGGCTCGAGGTTCAGCTCGCTTCCAGCGCGACTGAAGTTGTCGATCCCGTACAATTCGACCGTCGAGTCCGCGTCGTGTAAACCTTCGGCGAGACAATTGCCGACGAAGCCACAGATGCCGGAGATGAGGATTTTCACTTGTGCCTAGGTTTGCCGCGTTTCGGCCCGCGACCCATCACGCTAGCCGCACCGCCCGCGGAGAAGCGATTCCGTTTTTGTGATCGCGCGCTCGGCCTTGATTTTGTGACTGCGCAACATTTCCGGATTTACCGCTGGCAAGTGCTGCGCTACGTCGCGCAACATCGATTACTCGCGCTGCTCAATGTGCTCAGCGTCGCCCTTGGCGTAGCAGTTTTTTTCGCGACCCAAATCGCGAACCAGAGTGCGAATCGTGCCTTCGCTGCGAGTGTCGATGTTGTCGCCGGCAAAGCCGATCTCGAGGTCACCGCGCCCGGCATCGGCGTAGCTGAAACGGCCTTGCCGATTGTCTCGGCCCAACGCGGTATCACCGGCGCGACACCGCTGGTGCGCGGCGTGATTACGCTGCCTGATTTCCCGGGCGAATATCTTGAAATTCTCGGCGTCGACCTGTTCACCGATGAAGGGTTCAGGACCTTTGACGTCGCGGATTCTGCGGCCGGAAAATTCGACCTCGAGGATTGGCTTGGCCGCCCCGACTCGCTCGCGATTTCGGACCACCTCGCGCGCAAGCGCAACCTCAAGCGCGGCGATACGCTGCGTGTGCAGGTCAATGGCGTCGAGCGCCGGGTGCGCGTGGCATCGATCTGGAAATCGGAGGGCAGCGGGGCCGGGGACGAGCATTTTGCTGCGATGGATATCGGGTGGGCGCAGGAACTATTCGGGATGCGCGGCCGATTAAGCGCGATCGAACTGCGGATCGATAAGTCATCGACGCGCACCGACATCGCAGCACATCTGCGCAAGCTGTTGCCTCCCGACACCGTGGTCGCGGCGCCCGCGCGGCGGAGCGAACAAGTCGACAAAATGCTTGGCGGCTTTGAGCTCAACCTCACCGCCATGAGCCTTGTTTCCGTCCTGGTCGGGATGTTCCTAATTTACAATGCGGTCTCGGCTTCAGTGGTGCGCCGGCGGCGCGAGATCGGCATTCTTCGTTCGTTAGGCGTGACGCGAAACGAGATCCGCCTGCTCGTCCTCGGCGAGGCCCTGGCCGGGGGTGTTCTCGGCACCGCGCTCGGCCTCGTCGGCGGATTATTGCTCGCGCAATTTCTCGTCGGGGTCGTCGCCGGCACCATTTCCTCGCTCTATGTGCTCGTGAGCGTGACCGACCTCGCGGTTCGGCCAATCGCTTTCGCCGGTGCCGCGGTGGTCGGCATTGTCTCGGTGGTCGTCGCCGCCTGGGTCCCCGCGCAAGCCGCGTCGCGGATGGAACCGGTGCGCGCGCTCGGCGGCGGCACGTCGATCGACGCCGCGCGACACCTCTCGTCCGCGTGGTGGTACGCCGGCCTCGGAGCGATTGTTTTTGCCGTGGCCCTCTCCGTCCTGGCGCTGACCACCGGACCTGCGTGGCTCGGATTTGGCGCCGCGTTTTTTGTGCTCGCAGGATTTTCACTCATCGTGCCGCCCGCGACCTTCTCGTTCAGCCGCGCCGTTGCGAATGTGTTTCAATTCTGGCGCGGACGTGGCGGCCGCGCGTCCGTCGAAGCCTCGCTCGCGAACGCAAATTTGTCCCGCGCGCTGGCGCGAAATTCGGTCACGATCGCGTCTCTCGCCGCCGCCGTCGCGATGACCGTCGGAGTCAGCGTCATGGTTTTTTCGTTCCGCCAGACGGTGGAGGGCTGGATCAACCAGACGCTTCTCGCGGACCTGTTCATCGCGCCGGCTTCGAACGAGCTCATCGGCCCTTCGTCCTTCATCCCGCCGGAATGCGTCAGCTTTCTGGCCACGAATCCCGCTGTCGCGACGGTCGACACGTTTCGCGAGATCGAGATCCCGTTCGGTGCGGCATCGATCACGCTGGCGGTCGTCCGGGGCAGTGAGCGGCGCCGCCTGCAATTCGTGCGCGGCGATGGCGCGGAAATCATGCGGCGCTTTTACGCGGAGGAATGCGTGCTCGTTTCGGAAAGCTTCGCGCGTCGCCATCATGTCCACGACGGTGGGTCGCTCGAATTACGGACGCCGGCCGGTCCGCGCCGTTTCCGCATCGCCGGCACTTTTTATGATTACACGCGCGATCAGGGCGTCGTTTACATGAGCCGGGATCACTTCGTGCATCTCTGGCAGGACGACCGCATCAATAGCCTCGCCGTTTACCTGCGCGATGGCGCCTCGCCGGAACAGGTGACCGCAGATTTCCGGGCGCGTTTCAGCGATCGCGGTCAGTTTGCGGTCTACTCGAATCGCACTTTGCGCACCCGCATCTTCGAGATCTTCGACCAGACATTCGCCGTCACCTACGTCCTGCGGACGATCGCGGTGGTCGTCGCGCTGGTTGGGATTTTTCTGTCCCTCACAACGCTGATCATCGAGCGCGCGCGTGACCTTGCGGTACTGCGCGCGATCGGGGCGAGCGCGGGCCAAATCCGCCGACTCTTGCTCTGGGAATCGGCGATGATCGGATTACTCGCTGCTGTGATTGGAGTGGTTTCGGGCGTGTGCCTTTCGACGGTCCTCACTGGTGTGATCAACCGCGCATTCTTCGGTTGGACAATTCGATTGGCGTTTCCGTGGACCTCGCTCGCGACGACGCCGTTGTGGATTATCGCCGCAGCCATCGTGGCGGGATTGTTGCCGGCGTGGCGCGCGGCGCGGATGGAACTCGCGGAAGCGTTGCGGAACGAATGAACCGCCATGGCCTGATCGTCGCGCTCAGTCTGTGCGCGCTCGGGGCGGACTGGCAGGTCGCGCAGCCGGGGTGGACTTACGAATTTCCGCGCGACCACCACGCGCACCGCGATTTCAAGA
>JALYZW010000371.1 GCA_030945725.1 Verrucomicrobiota bacterium
CCGTGCCGGCGGCCGCGCATTCGCGACACGCTTGCTCCACGCCGCGCAGAAATCCCGCCACCTGTCGCAGCGTCTGGTCTCGGCGCGTCGCGAGGAAAGTCGTCACGCGTGTCAGCTGTTCCTCGTCGCGCACGATCGTGTCGTAGCTGCCTCGGATTTCGCCGGCGAGTTCGTCGAGAACCACCGCGGCCGTCCGCGCGGTCGATTGCAGCTTCATCATTCGATTGCCGGAATCGGTCACGGTGCGGTTGATTTGGTCCTCCAGCGCGCCGAACGCGCTTTCATTCCAAAGCTGCTCGCGCGCTGCGTCGCCGCTCGTCTTGGCCTGCAACGCTTTTCGCGCGGAGACGGCGAAAATCGGTGGTGCAAAACCTAGCTTCGCGAGCGCCGTTTCCTGCAGATGGCGCAGGATCACACCGACCTGTTCGGCATCGCGCAAATCCGCCTGCTGCAAGACGAAGACAATGTTTTTAAGCCATTTCTTCCCCACAAAATTCAGGAGATCCCAAGCCGATTGCGACCACGGATTCACGATTGAAAAAACGAAGAGCACCAAATCGGCGCGCGGAATAAATCCTTCGGTGATCTCCTGATGCTCGGCCACCATCGTGTTCGTCCCGGGCGTGTCGACGACATTGAAGTCGCGCAGGAACTCGATCGGCTGATAGCGCTCGACCAGTTGCGGCGAAACCTCGATCGCCTTTTCCGTTTCGCCGTATTTGAAAATGTAAATGCGGTCGGTCGCCGGCAACACGTCGACGCGCGCGAATTCCTGCCCGAAGAGCGCGTTCAGGAGCGACGATTTTCCGGCCTTCACTTCGCCGACGACGACGAAGAGGAGCGGCTCACGCACGTCGCGCAGCAGGCCCTGGACGGTGTCGATCCCAGTCGCGTCGCGGCGCGTGTCGTGGGCGAGTTTCAGGAGATCGCCGAGGGCAGTTTCGAGTTCGCTGCGAAACTGCAGGTAATTGTCGGCGATCATGCCGGAAGGGCTCTAACTCGCGTTTGGAGTCGCGGCGGCTGGAGCCGGCGGGGTGCCGGCGGGCGCCGAGGCAGCGGGAGGGCTCTGCGCCGGAGGGATCGGCGAATTGGCTGGCTTCGGAGGGGCAGGCGGCTTTGGCGGAACCGGTGTCGCCATACTGAGTAACTCTGAGACCGTCACAAATTTAAAGCCTTTCGCCTGCAATTGATCGAAGGTCGCCGGCATCGCTTCGATCGTCGGCGCGTGAATGTCGTGCGCGAGAATGATCGAGCCCGGCCGCGCTTCCTTCAGAATTCGGCTCGTCACCACGCTCGGGCCCGGGCGTTTCCAATCCAGCGGATCAACATCCCAGATAATGATGCGGTAGCCGAACTCATCGTGGATCCAATGTTTTTGTCGCGCGGTCAGCGAGCCGTACGGGGGCCGCATCAGCGTGGGGCGCACGCCGAGCGCCGCCTTGATCGCGTCATCGGTTTTCTGCAGTTCGCGGCGGACGCCGTCGTCGCCCATTTTCCCCAGGTTCGGATGGGACCACGAATGGTTCGCGATCTCGTGGCCCTCCTTCACCGCGCGGCGCAAGATCTCAGGATGCTCGGCCGCATTTTCGCCGACCACGAAGAACGTCGCCTTCATGTGGTGGGCCGCGAGAAGATCGAGAAGCTTCGGCGTTAACGCGGCACTGGGACCATCGTCGAACGTCATGGCGACGAATGGACCGTCCACGTGAACAGAATTGAACGTGATCTGCGGTTCGGCCGGGCCCGCCGGTCGGTTCGGAGCGGCCGGTTTTGCTTCGGCGGCGGGCGCTTTAGCGACCTCGGCAGGGGCTTGAGCGGACGCGTTGTGGATGGCGAACGCTCCGCACAGGATGACGAACGAAAGGCGAATCGGAAGCATGGTTGGCCGGAACTTCGCTGTATCTAGCAGAGAGGCTGCGCAACGCAAGAAACCGGGATTTACCTCTGGCGCGCGCATCCTCGGAGCGCAGAAACCTCCGGCTGTTGGCAGTTATCCTGCTCCTACCGTGGGAAGAACCCAATCATTTCCGGGCGCAGCGCCGAAGTGATGACAATAGAAAGGCCTTTTAGGCCTCGCAGCTTAGATGAAAATTCTCCTAGTCGAAGACCATGCGGACAGCCGCCGGAATCTGCAGCGCTTGATCGAGCGCCGCGGCCATGACGTTGTCGCGGTCGGAAGCGCCGAGGAAGCCGAAGCGGTGCTGGCCGACGAAGCCTTTCCGTTTCTCATCCTCGACTGGATGTTGCCGGGCAAGAGCGGTGTCGACCTCTGTCGTCAACTCCGGACCCGCGCGAGCGGCGACGAGATGTTCATCCTGCTGGTCACGGCGCGAGCCGATACCGCCGACCTCGAACAAGCGCTCGAAGCGGGCGCGAATGATTACCTGACCAAACCGCTCGATCTGGGGCTGCTCAATGTGCGGCTGAGCGTCGCGGAGCGGCAAATCCGCGAGCTGACCGAGCGAAAGCTTGCGCGGACTGCGCTGCAGGAGTCTGCCCGCACGATGAAGAACATTCTCGAGAACACGACGGATGCGTTCTTCGCGGTCGATCAGGATTGGAAATTTACTTACATCAATCCGGAAGCCGAGGCGATCACGCGCCGGCATCGCGACGAGATCCTGGGCAAGGATCTGTGGGAAGAATTCCCGGACATCAAAGGAACTATCGTGGAGGAGAATTATCGCAGAGTCATGGCAGAGCAGGTAGCGCTCGAATTTGAAGCGAGCGATGCGGCCGCCAAGACCTGGGTCGAAATCCACGCGTATGCGAGCAATGGCGGCCTGTCCGTATTTTTCCGCGATATCACCGAGCGCAAGCGCACGGAAGGCGAGCGCCTCACCACGAGCAAACTCGAATCCCTCGGGACGCTGGCGGGCGGGATCGCGCACGATTTGAACAACATCCTGACCGTGATTTCGGGCAACATCGGTCTCGCGCAAATCGAAGCGCCCGCCGAATGCGGCAATGTGCTTTCGTTCCTTTCCAAGGCAGGGCAGGCGGCACAACACGCGACGCATCTGTCGAGTCAATTGCTTACGTTCTCGAAAGGCGGCGCGCCGAAAAAACAGGTCGTCTCGCTCGGAGAATTACTCACTCATTCCGCCGAATTTTCGCTCTACGGATCCAACCTGCGCGCGGATGTTGACGTCGCGGTCGACCTTTGGAAGGCGGACGTCGACGCCACGCAGATCGAGCAGGTGATGAATGCGCTGATGCTCAACGCGCGCGATGCGATGCCAACCGGCGGCAGCGTTCGGGTCCGTGCGCGGAACGTCGAGATCGATGACAAATCCGCGCTCGGGTTACCGGCGGGGCGTTACGTGAAAATCTGCGTTTGCGATCGCGGCGCGGGCGTTTCGGACGAGTTGCGCGCGAAGATTTTCGATCCGTATTTCACGACCAAAAACACCGGCAGCGGTCTGGGCCTCGCGATCAGCTATTCGGTTGTGAAAAAACACGGCGGCCTTCTCCACCTGGAATCAACGTCACAGGAAGGCGCGACCTTCGCGTTCTATCTCCGCGCCAGCGAAGGCGTGAGGGAAGTTTCGGCGTCGACGCCGCCGCCCGCGAAAAAACTTTTCCGATTCAACCACCAGCGCGTCCTGATCATGGACGACGAGGATGCGATTCGCGAGCTCACCTCACAGCTGCTTTCGACGCTGGGTTACGAAGTGACGGCGGTGCAGGACGGATCGGAAGCGATCCGGGTTTACGAAAAGGCTTTGCGACGCGGTGAAAATTACCAGGCCGTAATCCTCGATGCGACGATCCGTGGCGGGATGGGCGGCGTCGCGACGATCGAGCGCCTCCGCGGAATGGATCCACATGTGAACGCGATCATTTGCAGCGGCTATTCGGATGAAGCGGCGCTCTCGGAATTCCTGGCCTACGGATTTCGCGGCGCGCTTCCGAAACCTTTCACGCGCACGGAATTGGCGGACGCACTCCAGCGTTCGCTGGAAACGGCGAACGCGAACTAACTCTGCTAACCTTTGCGAAGCTTCTCGAGCTCCGCGATGAAAGCGGTCGGCCCGCCTTCCATGTAGCCGAGCTCGCCGACTTTCTTCCCGTCGGAATTTAGGACGACGATCGTCGGGAAGCCCTGGATGTTGAAGTGCTGCGCGAGATTTTCGTTCTGCGCCTTCACCGTCGCAGCCACCTGTTTGGCCCGCGGGAAATCCACCTCCATGAGCACGAGATTCTTGGTCGCGTATTCCTTGAACTCAGGTTTCGAGAAAACTTCCTTGTTCAGTTTGATGCACCAGCCGCACCAATCCGAGCCGGTGAAATCCATGAGCAATAATCGGTTCCCAGACTTGGCCTCCTGCTGAGCTTGTTTAAAATCGCTCAGCCACGCCAAATCCGCTGCGCGAGCAGACGAGCCGAACAGCATCGCGACGGAAGCGACGAGGACGCAAATCGATCGAAAGATTTTCACGCGGTAACCTGCGGCCGATCGCGCCCGCCCGCAAGCCCACCGGCCGCGAGAGACATCCGAAAAAAGAATAGCCCGGCGCGGAGAGCACGCCGGGCTATTTACCAACCAACTGAAAGTTTAGGCTTTGATGTGACCGGAAACGAGCTTGGTCATCTCGAACATGCTGACTTGGCTTTTGCCGTTGAAGACTGGTTTTAGCGCGTCGTCGGCATTGATCAAGGTTCTCTTTTTCTTATCCTGACATCCGTTTTTCTTGATGTAATCCCAAAGCTTTTTGGTCAGCTCGGAACGTGGGAGCGGTTTGGAGCCGACGATCATGGAAAGTTTTTCGTCGGGCTGGACCGGCCGCATAAACGCGGCGTTCGGTTTTCTTTTGGAAGGGGTCTTGGTGGCTGTGGTTTTCGGCATAGACGCTGATTACATCGTTCCACCGCGCGACGGCAACACTATTTTTGCGTGCCCCGCTCGATTGCTTTACCGTTCGCGCCGCACGGCGACCGCGGCAACGTCGTCCGGAGGCGGCTTTCCATCGTTCGCCATCGCTTCGTCAACGACGCGCGCGAGGAGAGCTTGCGCGCTGCTCGGCATCGGCTCGAGTGTGGTCTCCAAGCGCGCGGAAGACAGGCGCGGGCTCTCTCCGTGCCGCGCACCGTAGAGGCCATCTGTATAGAGGAAGAACGCATCCCCGGGCGTCAGATCCACTTCGGCGGCGGTGAATTCCGAGCGCTCCAGTAACCCGAGCGGTGGCGCGGAGGAGGGCAGCGATTCAGTCCCGCCAGCCGCGCGGACCACGATGAGCGGCGGGTGCCCGGCCCCCACCACGCTGGCGCGGCCCGTCTCCGGATCGAGCGCCACGCACATCGCCGTCATGAACGAACGCGCGCCGAAGATGCTACGGAAATCGTTATTGACCGCCTCCATAATCTCCGCGGGCTCCGTATGCTCGACCGCGCCGTGATGAAAAAGCAGTTTCGCCAACGTCGTCAACAAAGCGGCCGATGCGCCATGACCGGTCGCGTCGGCAATCCAGAAAAGCGTCCGCCGATCCGTCATCCGCAGCCAGCCATAAATATCGCCTCCGACTTGGATGACCGGGCGATATATCGCGACGATATCCCAGCCCGGAAGTGCGGGCGCTTTTTGTGGGATCAGCGATTGCTGGGTCAAACGCGCCGCCGCCAGGTCGCGCTCGAGATTGTGCCGCCACGCTTCGAGTTCATCGTTCTGCGTTTGTAACTGGCTGCGCATGGTGCGCAGCCGCAGTTGAGTCTCGATTCGCGCGCGCAGGACCGCCTGGTTAATCGGCTTGGTCACGAAATCGTCCGCGCCTGCTTCCAGGCAGAGCACCTCGCTCTCTTCGCCGCCGTGCCCGGTCAGCATGATCGCGGGAAGCTGCGCCACGTGTGGATCGCGATCGGCGCGCAGTTGATGCAGCACTTCCGCCCCGTTCATGCCCGGCATGTCAAAGTCGAGTAACAACAGCGACGGCGGCTCCGCACGCAGCATCTTCAGCGCGGAAATTCCGTCCGGCGCTTCGACACAACTATAGCCGGCCTTCGACAACGTCCGGACAAGGAGACGCCGGCTCGTCGCGTCGTCGTCCGTGACCAGGATGCGCTCGGCTGTCTCGATCGGCATATGCACAAGTGATTCGGAATCAGCCTCGCGCGGAACTGTGTTTTTCGCGCGTTCGAGTTCACTATTTGTTGTCACTCCCGAACCGGACGCGCGAAGTCATCGCCGCCGGCGTCAGGCGACACATCGATCACCCTCCGTGCCCGGTCCGATGATGCGGATCGAGCGCTGGGGATTTCGCGATTGTCATCGTCCTGACAATGAATTACAACGGAATGACCCTCGTCGAATCGACTTTATGAAACTTTTGCTGCCGCTCGCCTTCTTCGCCGCCCTTGTGCTTTCCGCCTGTGAAGACGAGCCGCCGGTCCGGCCGATGAATCGACGCGTGGCGCGATATCAGACTGCGCTGCCGCAGAGTTACCCGCCGACGCAGCAGCCGTACGAGGCGGACGAGGTGCCGCCGCCGCCGCCTAACGAACCAATCGCCCGCGAAGAGGTCGCGCCTCCCCAAACTCCGGTGACTGCCGCCGCGCCCGCTAAGTCGGTCAAGGGCGACATTCCTTATGGAATCCCGGTGCCGAATAAATCAGGCTTTGTTACGAGTCCGTACGCGCCTAACCAAGGCTACGTCGACGTCCGCGGGTTCCCTCCCGGCACCGAAGTGAAGGACCCGTACACGAACAAAATCTTTCTCGTTCCGTAGTTAAATTTCGGTTCGGAACGCTCGAGAAAGCGCCCCGCTCGCGCCGGTGTTTCCTGGTTCGCGGGGCGCACTGGACAACCGAACCGAAATGCGGATGATGACGTTCGCGCGCCGCCGGATTGTTCGGTCCGCGCGCGCCACACCTCGTCTGAATTGACCCATGGATTTTCGCGTTAAACGCGCCCCCCGCATCGACGCGGAAATAACCGTCCCGGGCGACAAAAGCATTTCGCATCGCGCGGTTATCATTGCCGCGCTTTCGAACGGCGTTTGCGTGCTGCGCGGTTTTCTGCCGAGCGATGATTGCCTGCGCACGGTGCAGGCGATGCGCGCGCTCGGGATCAAGATCGAGCAGCCGGAACCGGAGATGCTGGTGGTCCACGGCGGGAAACGGTTGCTGAAAGCAGCCGCTGCCGAAATAGATTGCGGAAACTCTGCGACGACGATGCGGTTGCTGGCCGGTTTGCTCGCCGGACAGAGTTTCGACAGCCAGCTCGTCGCAGGCGAGACGTTGTCGAAGCGTCCGATGGAACGCGTGATCGAGCCGTTGCGCGAGATGGGCGCGGAAATCACGGCGACGGGTCCGAACAGCACCGCGCCGATTCGGATCCGCGGCGGACACCTCCACGGCGTGCGCTACGAATCGCCAGTGGCGAGCGCGCAGGTGAAGAGCGCGATCCTGCTCGCCGGGTTATTCGCGAAAGGGAAGACGACGGTGATCGAGCCGGCCCTCTCGCGGAATCACACCGAGCTGATGCTCGATTATTTTCTGGTCCGGACCGCGCAAGAGGAAGACAACGGAGTCAGCATTTTCGGCGACCAGGTCCCCGAATCGCGGGACTTCACGATCCCGGGCGATATTTCATCCGCGGCGTTCTGGCTCGTTGCCGCGGGCGCGCAGCCGGGTGGCCATCTTCTCGTGCGCAACCTCGGCCTGAATGAGACGCGGACGGCGGTACTCGGCGTTTTGATTCGCATGGGCGCACAGGTGCGGGAAGCGATCGAAGACGTGGACCAGAACGAACCCCGCGGCACGGTCGAGATTACCGGCGCCGCGCTGAAGGCAACGGTGATCCAGGGGAAAGAGATTCCCCAGTTAATCGATGAGCTGCCCATTCTCGCGGTGGCCGGTGCACTCTCGGCCGGCACCACGATCATCCGTCACGCGCAGGAATTGCGCGTCAAGGAAACCGACCGGATCGCCGCGATCGCGCATAATCTGCGGACGATGGGGGCGCAGGTTATTGAGTTGAATGACGGC
>JALYZW010000003.1 GCA_030945725.1 Verrucomicrobiota bacterium
GGCTCGAGGTGCACATCGCTCGCGCCGAGCCGATGCGCCTCGATCAGTAGCATCGAAACCATGCGGATAATCGGCGCGTCGGCCGAGTTTTCATCGCCGAGATCGCCGCCCTCGATTCCGAAATCGACTTTATCGCCGAGCTGCTGCAGCAGCACGTCCGACGCTTCATCGGCCGTCCCATAATATTTGATCAAAGCTTGCCGGACTTTTGCCGGGCTGCTGCAGACGAGCTCGATCTCGCGCTGAAGCAGAAACTGGAGGCCATCGATCGTATCGATGTCGAGCGGATCACTGACCGCGATGATCAAACCGGTCTCGCCGAACCCGATCGGGATCACTTTGAAACGCCGCGCATCTTCGGCCCGGACCTGCGCGATCACCTCGGGCGGGATCAGCATGGCCGAGAGATCGACCCAATCCATGTGGGCCTGCGCGGCGAGCGTCCGCGCGACATCGGACTCCGAGACGACGCCGTCTTTGAGCAAAACATCGACGACGTTCGTCGTCCCGTTCAGACGCGCCTTCGCAGCTTCCACCTGCGCACGGGAGACAAGGCCGGCGTCCTGCAGAACATCGAGCACGTAATTTTCGTTCGCTTGCAAGGGAAGAGGAGGCGAGCCGGCCAGACTACCCGAAACCGGAACCGCTGACTACACACGATGCAGGTGCGTTGTGATCGGCATTGACCGGCCGAGCCGCATTTGCGACACCAAGGCGCGCGAATGGCCGATCGCACACCTAATGTGCCGTGGATCATCGCAGGCGCGATGTTCGCTTTTGGATTGCTGATCGGCGTGCTGATCGGACGCAGCTTCTCGTCCGCGCATCAGCGCGACGCGAGTACCCGCGGGGCAGTCGAAAAATCCGATTCGGTCGCCGCCCACCATCAAGCTGCGGCCGACGCCGGTCGAGATGAGGCGACGAAGCTGGTGCTTGGGGACCTCACGACAATTCCATTTCAAGAACTCTACGGTGTCCTGTCGTCGCGGCCGCCCATTGAACTGCCCGAGCTTGCGCAACAGCTGAACGCGCTTCCCGCGGGGCACGAGAAAGACCAAAAGATCGGCAAGTTTTTCAAAGCGTGGGCGCATTTCGACCCAAATGGCGCGTTGAAATCGGCTGCCGCCGTGGACACTCCTGCGTCCCGCCAGAAAGCAATCGCCTCGGTCGTGGAAGGGGCGGATTCGACTGCGGCGGAGTCGCTGGCCAAAGCGATCAGCGGGCTGCCGCCTGACGCGCTTCCGCCAAACACTCAAAGGGGACTCGTCGGTCAAGCCGTGAATAAGTGGAGTGAAATCAACGGTGCAGCCGCGGCGGCGTTTATCGACACCATGCCGGCAATTCCAGGCAGTTTTTTTGCCGACCTGCACGGCATCGCCATGAACTGGGCTGCCACCGATCCGCAGGCGGCCCTAGCATGGGCGCAACAGCGCGACGCGACTTCGGTGTATCCGAGTCACTTTGCCACCAGCGGAGCGATCGCCGGTTGGTGGCAAAAGGACGCAGCCGCGGCCGAAGCATATGTCATGAACCATTTGACTACGCCTTCCGAACGGCAACTGGCGTCGAGTCTTGTCAGCCAGATTTACAATTCCGACCCGAAACACGCGACGGAATGGGTTAACCAGCTGCCGGACTTGGAAACACGGCGGCAAGCCGACTCGATGCTTGCGCACCAGATCGGGGTTGGCGATCCGAAAGGTGCCGCGGAATGGGCCGTCGGCCTGCCGGAAGATGTTCGCTCGGGAGCATTGAGTTCTGCGATGAATCTGTGGGCGCAGAACAATCCAGCCGCCGCCGCAGAGTGGCTTGGGTCGCTCAATGGCGCCGCGCGCGACCAGGCGGTGAGCGGCTACACCAGCGGCATTGCGAACAGAGATCCGGCGAATGCGCTGAACTGGGCGACCACCATTTCCGACGCGCGGACACGTGACTCATCAGTGGACCGCATCGTCCGCATGTGGATGCAGCGCAGCCCGAGCGACGCGACAGCATGGGTCCAGCAAAGCGCTCTTTCAGACGAACAAAAGAAACGCCTCGTCCCTACGGTTGTGTCCGCGCCACCGCCGGGCGGTTAGTGAAGGAAAACGTCATAGTGGCGAATTTTCGCAACGGTCGACGGCCTTTGTTCCAACCGCGTCGCAAGGCCCGAAGTAGCCGCGGTTACTGGTCGCTGCCCGAACGCGGCAGGAACTTGTCCAACTCGGCGAAAAAAGCACGAGTCGCTTCTAAGGATGGGAAATGACCACATTGATCCAGAATGCGAACCGATGCGGCGGGGAACATTGCTTTTAGCTCATGTTCCGTGCTTAGGCCGATTGCGTCCTGCTCCCCGTGCAGGATCAGGATAGGGCGCTTGCCAAAGGCGCCCGTGATCGCAGCGTGAAGACCCTGCCGAAGATCATACTTTGTAGTCCGGAGATCCTTTAAGATTAGCTCCGCTGTCCGAGAACTATAAGTCTGTGGAGTTAGGGTCTCGGTGACGGCAGGGAGGGTTCCTCGATCGTAAAGGTAAGGACCAGTCATCAGCTTTTTCACCTCAAGCTGTGCCTCTTCGCGCCGTGCAGGATCACGCGCTTCTTTCTCCCATGCCTTGATTAAGTTGACCTCCTCAGGTGTCTGGCGCTTACGAAGCATGCCGTCGGAACGACTGAAAAAATCGAGAGTCGTTCCACCCGAACCAACGAGAACCAGGGATCTGACCCTATCAGGGTGTTCCACCGTGTATAACATCGCGAGCATCCCGCCCCACGAATGGCCCATGATTATCCACTTCTCTATCCCCAACGACATTCGCAATGTCTCTAGGTCGGCGACGTTCTTCCCGACGGTCACTGTGTTAGCGTCGAGCGTATGTAACTTTGATCGGCCCGTGCCGCGTTGATCCGGGAGAATCACGCGATAGGACTTCGCTAGGTGCACGAAGACAGGCTCAAGGTAATCCCCGGAACGGCCTGGCCCGCCCGTTAACAGAAGGATCGGTGTTCCCTCACCGCGGACGCGGTAATAAAGCGAGCCCTCCGAAATCGGCAGAGTCGCGGCTCCGACAGGCACGAGGCTACTGGCAACGACGCCGAGCCCGGCGATTAAACCGATCTTGATCCGAGGATGGTCAATTCGGCAGACGAGCGTCATTTCGGTAACAACGTAACCATCGTAGTCGTGTGGCTTTCCTCGCTGTGGCCGAGGCCGCTTCCCGAGCTTTCTTGGGTAGCGCGACTTACAACGAGCTTGCCTCCCGCTACCTGGAAGTCACTAGCATTGTGTTCACGCACCCGGTAGGTGAGGAAGAATTTGCTGAACTTCATTTGGATGTCGCGGTCCATCGCGATCGGAACACCGTCGCCATCGAGCCAAAGCTTGAGGATTGCGTCGCTGCTCTTCATCGCCTTGCGTCCCTCCTCGCCTAAGCGGAGGTCGATTCGCAGCACCAGCAGTCGCACGCTCTTGCCGCCGTAATTATCTCGCTTGTCCTCCAAGACCACCGCCTTCTCAAGACCGCGACGGAGCGAGTCGGCAGCGTCAAGTAAATTGAGGGCTTCACTCGCATCCAATGCTGTCAGCGTAGCGACGTTGGATTTAGGTGCGTCGGGGTTAGCACTCTTCTCCCACGCTGCCTTGCGCGACTGCTGGATCTGTTCCGGAGACCAACTCAACGACAGGCCCTGTGCACCACATTCGACAAGAACCGAACTGCTTCCTGCAGACTGCTTCTGTTTATCGTTTTCACCATCACTCCGGCGGGTCGTGATCTCGACGCGCGCGCGAATTATCTGATCGCTTTGCAGTTTCTGTAAACAATTGCGCAGGTCGCTTAGCGCGTCACCCCGGACGATCAAGGGGAGAGCGAAAAACAGAAAAGCAGTGAATTTCACAGTATGATCAGCCGCGTTTTTGGCATCGGATTCAGATCAAACGCGATCCTGAAGCAGCGAGTCGGAAGAACGTAGTTGAGGCAATAGCCACTGACACTATCGACCAGATACGAGGATCACGCGGCAGTGATGAAATACATGCTCCGATCTCGAGGCGGTTTCCGGCCTGGCTACGAGGCATGTTGAATCTCGCGTCGACGCGAACGACTTACGGCAGTCAGCGAAGGTTATTCTCGAGCTACTCCCTGCGGCGGCGGCGGCGGTGGCAGCCAGCGACTGCCGCTTATTCCACCGTCACGCTTTTGGCGAGGTTGCGAGGTTTGTCGACGTCGCGGCCAAGCTCGACCGCGAGGTGGTAGGCGAAGAGTTGCAGCGGGATGACGTTGATGATCGGGCTGATGTAATCCGGAACGTGTGGAACGGTGATGATGTCGTCGGCAATGCCTTTGAGGCGTTTGGCGCCGCCGCCCGAAGTGATCGCGATGACCGGACCCTTGCGCGCGCGGACCTGCTCGATGTTGTTCAGGTTCTTTGAGAACACCGCGTCATCGGGCGTGATGAAGATCGAAGGCAGATCTGGCCTAACGAGTGCAATGATGCCGTGCTTCAACTCGGCGCTCGGATGGCCTTCCGCGAAAAGGTAGGTGATCTCTTTCATCTTCAAGGCGGCTTCGACCGCGACCGGATAGTTGTGCTGCCGGCCGAAAAAAAGCATGCCGTTCACCTGCGCGTATTTCTGCGCGATCGCCTTGATTTCGTCACTGAGCGCGAGCACTTCGGCGACCCGTTCCGGCAGCGCCTCGAGCGCATCAATGATCTGCGTGCCTTCGGAGGTGGAGAGGTGCCGCATTCGGCCGAGCAGCAGCGCGATCGCAGTCAGGATCGCGACCTGCGAAGTGAAGGACTTGGTCGCGGCCACGCCGATCTCGGGCCCGGCGTGCATGTAGACGCCACCGTCGCTTTCGCGCGCGATGGAGCTGGCCACGTTGTTGCAAATGCCGAGCGCGCGAAAACCTTTCCGCCGTGCCTCGCGCAAGGCGCCGAGCGTGTCGGCCGTCTCGCCGCTTTGGCTGATCGCGAAGAGTAATGTGTCGCCGGTCATCGGCGTATTGCGATGGCGAAACTCGCTCGCGAATTCCACTTCGGTCGGCACACCCGCGAGTTGTTCGATCAGGTATTCGCCAATCATGCCGGCGTGGAGCGCGGTGCCGCAGCCGGTCAGGACCACGCGGCCGACGTCGCGCAGTTGCGCCGGGGTCATGTTCAGTCCGCCGAGCTTGGCGGTGCAATCTTCGCCGCTCAACCGGCCGCGCATCGCGTCGCGCAACGAGTCGGGTTGCTCAAAGATTTCCTTGAGCATGTAGTGCGCGTAATCGCCTTTCTTGATGTCCTCGGCGGTGAACTCGACTTTGCTCAGCTGATAGCTCCCGCCTTCGCCGGCCACGGAGCTGATCTCGAATTTATCGCGCTCGACGGCGACGACATCGAAGTCGTTCAGATAAACGGCATCACGCGTGTAGGCCACGATCGCGCTGACATCGCTCGCCAGAAAATTCTCCTCTTTCCCAACGCCGAGCACGAGGGGGCTGCCCCGCCGCGCACCGACGATGAAATCCGGGATGTCCGCGTGCACAAGCGCGATGCCGTAAGTGCCGATCACGCGCTGGAGAGCCGCGCGGACGGCCGCGACGAGCCGCGATTTATTGTGCTGCGGCGGAGTGGCGCCGTTCGCCGGCGCGGATTGGTCGTAGAGTTTCCCGATCAGGTGCGCGAGCACTTCGGTATCGGTTTCGGAGATGAAGCTGGTGTCGCCATCGCGGATCAATTCGTCCTTCAACGCCTGGAAATTTTCGATCACGCCGTTGTGGACGAGCGCGAGTTTTCCGGAAGCGTCGAAATGCGGATGCGCGTTCTGGTCGGTCGGCTTTCCGTGGGTGGCCCAGCGCGTGTGGCTGATTCCGTACGAACCCGTCGGCGGCTTTTCGGACATCAGCTGCGTTAAGTTCGCGATGCGGCCAGCACATTTTCGCGTCTCCACGTGGTCGCCATCGACGATCGCGACGCCCGCCGAATCGTAGCCGCGATACTCGAGCCGGCGCAGACCATCGAGCAGGATGGGTGCAGCTTCCGAACGCCCGACATATCCCACGATTCCGCACATATGAGTGTGCTGATCGTGACATTAACGCTTCGGGCACGCAAGGGGGTGCGGCAGTGCGCAGGGGCGGCGGGTGAGCCGGAGTGGCGGTCGCTCGCAGTCATTCCGAGCGGAGCGACACGAAGTCGAGGAACCGCGTGGCATGATCGTCGATATGGCAGCGGGGTCCCTCGACTTCGCTCGGGATGACGGGCGAGGAGGATGTAGCGCGCTGAGGGTGAGGCGCCGGAAAAGGTTTGATCGGGGCGCCCGTCGCTGAGTTACTGCAACGGTGCCATCCGAAATTAACCCGCGGCGTGAACCGGAAGGACCGCTCACAAAATCTGCGCTCTCGAGTTCGGCTCTGACACCCGGCACCACGCAGCGGACGCTCGCCGTCATCATGGGCGGGGGCGCCGGAACCCGGCTGTTTCCGTTAACCCGCGACCGATCGAAACCGGCCGTGCCCCTCGGCGGCAAATACCGGCTGGTCGACATCCCGATCAGCAATTGCCTGAACTCCGGGCTGCGCTCGATCTACGTGCTGACGCAGTTCAACAGCATGTCGCTGCATCGGCACATCCAGGCGAGCTACAAGTTCGATAATTTTTCGCGCAGCTTCGTCGACATCCTCGCCGCGCAACAAACGCCCGAAGGTTCCGAATGGTATCAGGGCACGGCGGACGCGGTGCGGCAGAACATGCGGTACTTCCTCGAGCAACCATTCGATTATTACCTGATTCTGAGCGGCGATCAGCTCTACCGGATGGATTTCCGCTCGCTTCTCCGTCAGCACATCGAATCCGGCGCCGACATCACGCTGGCGACGAAACCGGTGCAGCGCCCCCAGGCCTCCGAGTTCGGAATCATGCAAAGCGACGCCGATCGCCGCGTGACCCGCTTCGTGGAAAAGCCGAAGGAGGACGCCGTCCTGGACGAGCTGAAACTCGGCGCGGAACTGCTCGCTTCCATCGGCTCGGGCGCGGAGGAAGAGTTGTTCCAGGCCTCGATGGGCATCTACGTCTTTAATCGCGAGGTGCTGGTCGATTGTCTCAACAACAACCTCGCTGATTTCGGCAAACACGTCATCCCGCACGCGATCGGCCAGCGCAACGTGAGCGCGTATATCTTCAACGGTTACTGGGAAGATATCGGCACGATCCGCGCCTTCTACGAGGCGAACCTAGACCTCACCGAAGTCCTGCCGCAGTACAGTTTCTTCGACGCTTCCGCCCCGATCTACACCCACCCGCGATTTCTGCCGGGCAGCAAAATCAATGGCGCCACGCTCCGTCAGGCGATCATCGCGGACGGCTGCATCATTTCCGACGCACACGTCGAACGATCGGTCGTCGGCGTCCGCAGCACCATCCGCACCGGCGCGACGATTCGGAACAGCATCATCATGGGCGCCGATTTTTACGAAACCGATACGACGCATATTCCACCGGGCGTCCCGCCGATCGGGATCGGGCGAAATTGCGTGATCGATCGCGCCATCATCGACAAG
>JALYZW010000006.1 GCA_030945725.1 Verrucomicrobiota bacterium
TCCCGCTCCTGATGGCGGCCTGGAAACTCGCGCCGGCGCTCGCCTGCGGAAACACCTGCGTCTTAAAACCGGCGGAGACGACCAGCATTACCGCGCTCCATCTCGCCGAAATTTTTCAGGAAGCGGAATTGCCGGACGGCGTGGTGAATATCGTCACTGGCGCAGGCGGAACCGGCGCGGCGCTGGTCGAACATCCGGACGTGAACAAGATCGCGTTCACCGGATCGACCCAGGTCGGAAAGCTGCTCACGCAAGCGGTCGCCGGGACCACGAAACGGCTTACCCTCGAGCTCGGCGGCAAAGCGGCGAACATCGTTTTCGAAGACGCGCCGATCGATCAGGCGATCGAGGGAATCATCGCCGGCATTTATTTCAACCAGGGACACGTCTGCTGCGCGGGATCGCGCCTGCTCGTGCAGGAAGGAATTTTCCCGACCGTAATCCGGAAATTACGCGACCGGATCGCGACCTTGCGCGTCGGAAATCCGCTCGATAAGAACACCGACATCGGCGCGATTAACTCGCGGATGCAGCTCGATAAAATCTGCGAGCTGGTCGACAGCGGATTGAAACAGGGCGCCGAGCTGGTGCAGCCGCGCTGTCAGTTGCCGGCGAAGGGCTACTGGTATCCGCCGAGCTTTTTTACGGGCGTGACCGCGTCGCACCGAATCGCGCAGGAAGAAATTTTCGGCCCGGTGCTGAGCGTGATGACGTTCCGCACGCCGCAGGAAGCGATCGAGCGCGCGAACAACACGGCCTATGGATTGAGCGCCGGCGTTTGGACCGACAAAGGGGGCAAGATTTTCAAGATCGTGAGCCAGCTGCGCGCGGGCATTGTCTGGGCGAATACGTTCAACAAGTTTGATCCGACGAGTCCCTTTGGCGGATACAAAGAGAGCGGCTTCGGTCGCGAAGGCGGGCTGCACGGCCTGGCGCCATACCTTTCGCTGAATTAAGTCGCGCGATCGGGCGGAGTTCTGCGAGGCAATGATTCGTTCGAGGTTCTCTAAGCCACGGCGAATGCGTCGAGTCCGGGAATAAAGGTTGTCATCCTGAGCCGCGTCAGACGGCGAAGGACCTCACAAAAACACCACGACGATTGCGGGTGGAACGGCAGCCACGAAGCGCTGGGGCCGTTGCTCCCGCACCACAGCACAATCGCGCCCCTTGAATGGGAGAGATCCTTCGCCGTCTACCGCGGCTCAAGACGACAACAAGGTGCGCGCTTGCTTCCCTTCGACCGGCCGCAGTCCGTGAATCGGAGGGAGTTTCCCTGCGGTCTTAGCAGCTATGATGACAACGCGGCGCGGCCTCGTCTTGCTTCGAAGTAGAGGACGACGAACGAGATGCCGAGGAGTGGGCGCAGCGCGGCATGGACCAGGCTGCTGAGGACGTAGCTGCCGATCGTCAGCGCGTCCGGGACAGGTGCGTTCCGCAGAGTCTGGACCAAGGCGAGCGCGTCATCCAGGTTCGTGACCGATTGCAGCCGCACGAACATAAAAGGCAATTCCGCCGCGGAGGAAAAAGCGAGGAGGACGAGCAACCACAGCGACGCCAGAATCGCGCCAAGGTAAAGCGGGCGCTGCATCCGCGGCGCGGTCCCGCGGCTGCGCGCAAGCTCCTTGCTCTCTCGCAGCGCCTCCACACCATCGATCGCGCCGAGCGTCGCCGTCTGCTGCCAAAACATGAAGTTCACAAACAAACGGCCGGCCATGTAAACTTGGAAAGCGAGGATCGCGAGCGCGAAGAGGAGCGCGAGTAGATTAGCCTCGCCGGAGACGAGCGCGATGATCGCGAGGACAGGGACGAGCGTCCAGAAGACGTAGCTCGCGTAAACGATCACGCAGAGCCGCGCCATCCGAGGCCAGAAGCTGACCGCGCGTTGCAAAATTTCGCCCAGCCGCGGCCGGCCTCCGGCGATGATTTCGGCGCTGGCGAACTGCAGTCCGCTGATGAAAATCGGCCACGCCACCAGTACGAGCACCAACATGACGACAGCGACCGCGCTCGCCCATTTTGACTGCGCGGAGACGACTGCGCTGTCCGACATGTTCACGAAGCCCAGGCTCACCTGAAGCAGGCAGGAAGGGATGCCGACCAGGAGGGCGAGGCAGAAAAACTGCGGGAACCCTCGGCCATAAATCCGGCACGTCTCCGCGATGATCTGGCCCAGACTGCGGCTCGCGATCTGTTGCTGTGCGACCGCTACGGGCGGGAACAACTCCGGGACGTCACGTGCGAGCCGCCACTCCTCGCGGTCGGCGGACCGAACTTCATTGGTCGGAATCAGCCGGCCGTCCTCGCGCCAATCGTGCAGCGTCTCGAGATCGACCGGGCCGAACTCTTTGCCTTCCACGCGCACGATCCATTCAGGTTCCATCAGGTCTCAATAATCGCGATTCGCGTGTGTGACTAGCTGCGCCGCCGAAACCGGTTCATCGTGCGGGGATGAAGCTGCTGCTGATCGACGGGCATTATTACGTCTACCGCTCCTTTTTCGCGATCCAGAACCTGTCGAATTCCCGCGGCGAACCGACCAACGCGATCTTTGGGTTCACCAAAACGCTTCGGCTGATGATGAAACATCTAAACCCGGAATTTGGCGCCGTAGTTTGGGATGAAGGGCTGCCGCAGCGGCGGGTCGAGCTGCAGCCGGCCTACAAGGAAACGCGCAAAGAAATGCCACCGCAGATGGTGCCGCAGCTCGACTTCATCCAGAAGACTCTGACCGGCCTGCTCGGCTTCAAAAACATCTCGCTGCCGAACACTGAGGCCGATGACTTGATGGGATGTTATGCGATCCAGGCCTGCAAACGCGGCATGGAAGTTGTGCTCGCCACGAACGACAAGGATCTGTTCCAG
>JALYZW010000011.1 GCA_030945725.1 Verrucomicrobiota bacterium
CGCGCCTAACGAGTGCTTGAATTTGTCCGGCGCGATCAGAATGCGCATCAGCTACGGTCGCGCTAAAGCGTTAGCTTCTTTATCAAGATCTCGCCGACCACGGCTGGGTTCGCCTTCCCGTTTGAAAGCTTCATCACCTGGCCTTTGAGGAAGTTCAGTGAAGCGGCATTTCCAGCCCGGAAATCGGCGGCCGGCTTTGGGTGCGCGGCGATCGATTGGTCGCACAAACGCTCGATCTCGCCGATGTCGCTCAACTGCTCCAGCCCCTTCTCGCGCACGATCACGGCGGGATCTTTTCCGGTTTCGAACATTTCGGCGAAAACCTCTTTTGCCTGTTTGCCGCTGATCGTTCCGTTCTCGATCAACCCCACTAGCTCGCCAAAAGATTTCGGATCGATCGGCGAATCCGAGACGCGACGGCCAGCGTTGCGCAACGCACTCTGCAGGTCGTTCAAAATCCAATTCGCCACGTTCTTGGCATTCGTCGAATGCTCCGCCGCGCGCTCGAAGTAGCCGGCGAGCGCGAGATCGTCAGTCAGCACGCCCGCGTCGTACGGGCTGAGATTGTATTGTCCGATGAAACGCGCCCGCTTCGCTTTCGGCAATTCGGGCACGCGGGCACGCGCGTCGGCGAGGAGGATATCGGTCTTCACCGGGACGAGGTCGGGCTCGGGAAAATAGCGGTAATCGTGTGCCGATTCCTTCGTCCGCATCAAAAACGTCTCGCCCGCATCATCGTTCCAGCCGCGCGTTTCCTGTGGCAAAGTTTCACCATTGGCGAGCGCATCTTGTTGGCGTGAAATTTCGTAAGTCAGCGCGCGTCTCACCCCGCTGATCGAGTTCATGTTCTTGATCTCGATCTTCGCTCCGAACTCCGCCTGCCCCTCCGGCCGGACTGACACGTTGCAGTCACAACGCAACTGTCCCTTCTCCATCTCCGCATCGCTCGCTCCGCCGTAGAGCAGGATTTGTTTCAGCGCAGTCAGGAACGCGAATGCTTCTTCGCCCGAGCTGATTTCGGGTTGCGTGACGATCTCCATGAGCGGCGTCCCCGCGCGGTTGAAATCGATCCCCGTGGTGGCCTCGAAGTGAAAACTGCGCGCCACGTCTTCCTCCAGATGAATGCGCACCAGGCCCACTTTTTTGCCGGCGGTCATGATCGATTTCTGCGCGTCCTTTGGATACGCGCGATCGTCCAACGTGACGGAGCCGCTCGTGCAAAGCGGCAAATCGTATTGCGAGATCTGATAGTTTTTCGCCAGGTCGGGGTAGAAGTAATTTTTTCGATCGAATTTGCAGATCGGCGCGATATCGCAATCGAGCATGAGCCCGGTCATCACCGTCATGCGGAGCGCTTCGTGGTTCATCGTCGGAAGCGCGCCGGGCAACCCCAGGCACGTCGGGCAAGCGTGCGTGTTCGGCGGAGCGCCGAACTCAACCGGGCAGGCGCAAAACATCTTCGAGCGCGTCTTCAGTTGTACGTGAACTTCGAGCCCGATCGTGGTGATGTACATGAGCAGAGTTCAGCTTCCCGATTTCAGTCCCCCGCAAAGCGCGCTGCTTCGTTTCGATTCTCCATCATCAATTCTCTTTCCCGGCGTAATCCAACGCCCGTCGCACGTCGAATTTCCTGAGCCGCTCGATCAATGCCGGATCATTCAGCGCGTCCACCAATCTTGGGTCGCGCAACAAGTCGAGATAGCGGCCTTCGTCGATCATTCGCGCGATCTCCGGATCCGCGCACAACGCCATGATCTTCGGATTCTCGCCCAGCTCGCGGACGCCGGGAAATTCGAGCAACCGCTCCGCGCTCCGCGGTTTCGCCAGAACCGCGCCGACTTCGCCGAGCGTCTGATACGATCCTGCCGGCAGCAAATCGGTCTTCTTCACGACCTCGCCGACGCTCCCGAGTTCCACTGAATTCTTTAAGCGGGCAAGCAACGTCGCCAGCGCGCTGCTCGCGTCGGAGCGTGATTCCGCGTGCCCGCGGCGGTTGCCAATCGGAGAGTCGACCCGAGTGGCAATCGGCGGCTGATCGGTCACGCGCGCGTGCAATTGCGCGTCCGCGACGGAGCCGAGCGATCGCAAACCGACGAGCAGGAGCCACATGAAAAACAGTCCAAAAATCACGCCGATGAAACCGCCGCTAAGACCGTAGATTAATCGCACTGCGGCCGGCTGCTGTTCGCGCGTCGGTTTGAACAACATTCGCCCCGTGAACGTGATTAGCGCATAGACGATCAGAGCGAGGACTGCGCCGCCGATCGGCGAAATGAGAAAGTCCGGTACGACCAGGATCGGCCGAAGCAACGGCAGCAAAAGTGGCCCACCGAAATAAGCGGAGGCGTACGCTGCGATGACCGCGAACAGCCGCACAACCTGGCGGGCCAGACCTTGCTGATAACCGCGGAGCACCTCGAACAAAATGAGCACGACCGCGAACGAAACGAACGCGATCTGCCACAGCGGCGAGCCGGCGGTCGCGTCCCTGATCACGGTAAATTAGCTGATGCGCTGCGCGCGCTGGCGCAAGGCATGGTCGCACAGCACGAGCGCGGCCATTGCTTCCACGATCGGAACGGCGCGCGGCAAAACGCACGGATCATGCCGGCCGCCGGCCGTAAACGTTGTCGCCTCATGCTCGGCGGTGACCGTTTTTTGCGCACGCCCTATCGTCGAGGTCGGCTTGAACGCCACTCGAAAAACGATGGGTTCGCCGTTGCTGATGCCGCCCTGCACGCCGCCCGAATGATTGGTCGCGGTGCTCACCCGATCGCCGCGCATCTCGAACAGATCATTGTGCTCCGACCCTTTCATCTGACTCGCCGCGAAGCCCGATCCGATCTCAAAGCCTTTCGTCGCCGGCAGGCTCAACATCGCTTTCGCGAGGTCCGCCTCGAGTTTGTCGAACACCGGCTCGCCCAGGCCGGCGTCGAGGCCGCGGACCACGCATTCGATCACGCCGCCTAACGAGTCGCCGTCGTCGCGCGTTCGCTCAATCAGTTGCGCCATGATCTTCGCGGCCGCCGCGTCCGGGCAGCGCACGATCGTTTGCTCGACTTCTTCAATAGTCACGCGGGTTGGGTCGATCTTCACCGCCACTTTGTGGATCTGTGTCACGTACGCGACGATCTCGCATGCCGGATACAAATGCGTCAGCACCTTCCGCGCGACCGCACCGGCCGCGACCCGGCCGATCGTTTCCCGTGCCGACGCCCGGCCGCCGCCGTGCCAATTCCGAATTCCGTATTTCGCTTCGTAACTGAAATCGGCGTGCGATGGACGGAAGATATTGACGATCTTTTTGTAGGCGTCCGGATCGGCATCTTCGTTGCGAACAAGGATCGCGATCGGTGTTCCGAGCGTTTTTCCGTCGAAAACACCGGACAAAATTTCCGCGCGATCGGCTTCGTTCCGGGGCGTCGTGATGCTACTTTGGCCGGGACGCCGACGCTTTAGTTCGCGCTGAATATCCTCAAGCGTGAGCTGGATCAATGAAGGGCAGCCGTCGATCACCACTCCGATCCCGCCACCGTGCGACTCGCCAAACGTGCTGATGCGAAAAAGCTGGCCGAAGCTGCTGGACATTCCCTCGATGCTAACAGCGGCGCGTCCCAACACAATGAACGCGTATTCACGTCGGTCATCCTGAGCCGCGATGGACGGCGAAGGACCTCGCAAAAGCAGGACGACTTTCGCGAGTGGAGAGTAGCAACGAAGCCCACGGGTCATTGCTGCCGTCCCACAACGCAAACGGGCCGCGTGAATCGGAGAGGTCCTTCGCCGTCTTCGCGGCTCCGGATGACAAACCGCGCGCGGCTAACCGCGACTAGATAGCACCAAGCGCGACGCGGAGATCTTCGATCAGGTCGCTCGCGCTCTCCACACCGACCGAGAGCCTAACGAGTGAATCCGTGATCCCCAGCGTCGCCCGCATTTCCGGCGGAATCGATCCGTGCGTCATCAACGCCGGATGATTGATCAGGCTTTCGACCCCGCCGAGGCTTTCCGCGAGCGAGAACAGCTCGGTCTTTTCCATAAACCGGCGCGTTCCCTCCAGATCGGTGCGCAACACAATCGTGACCATTCCGCCGAACCCGCGCATCTGTTTCTTCGCGAGCTCATGTTGCGGATGGTGCTTCAATCCCGGATAGCGAACAGAAGCGACTTTCGCCTCGCAGCCCAGCCAACTGGCGATCTCCATCGCGTTCTGGCAATGCCGCTCCATGCGCAAAGCGAGCGTCTTCAGCCCGCGCAACGCCAGGAAACTATCGAACGGGCCCGCGATCGCGCCGACGGCGTTTTGCAAAAACTGCATCTGATCGGCCAGCTCCTTGTTTTCTCCGACCACGGCCACGCCACCGACCATGTCCGAGTGGCCATTCAGGTACTTCGTCGCGGAATGAATCACCATATCGAACCCGAATTCGATTGGCCGTTGCGCCCACGGGCTCGCAAAGGTGTTGTCCGAAACACTGATGATTTTATGCGCCTTCGCGGTGGTCGCGATCGCCTCCAGGTCGATCAGCTTCAGTAGCGGGTTACTCGGAGTTTCGACCCAAACCATGCGTGTGTTCGGCTTGATCGAGCGCTCGAAGTTCCCCGCGTTCGTCAGATCGACGAACGTGAAATCGAGATTCGCGGAGCGGCGGCGCACCCGTTCGAAAAGCCGAAACGTCCCGCCGTAGAGATCATCGCTGACGACGACGTGCGCTCCGCTGTCGAGCACATCGAGCGCCGTCGCCATCGCCGCGAGACCGGACGCGAAAGCCCAACCGCGCGTGCCGCTTTCGAGATCGGCGACGCAACGTTCGTAGGCACTCCGCGTCGGGTTGATCGAGCGCGAATAGTCCCAGCCTTTGTGCCGTCCGGGACTTTCCTGCACGTAGGTCGAGGTCTGGTAGATCGGCATCATGATCGCTCCGGTCGTCGGGTCGGGAGACTGGCCGGCGTGAATCGCGCGCGTGGCGAAATCGTGTTGTTGGTTTTTGGAGTCCATGAAAAGAGAAGACTTCTGAAGCTGCGACTCTCCGCTCGGTGTCGGCTAGCTCTTCGGCATTTCCAGCCGGAGGTACGACAACAAATCGCTGCGCGTGATCAGGCCCAGGAACTTGTCGCCCTCCATCACCATCGCGACTCGGCCGCGGTCAAACACGGCCAGGAGCTTTTCCATCGTTGCGCTCGGCGAGAGCGTCTCGATCCGATCCGTCATCGCCGTCCGCACGGCCTGATGGAAGTGCGCCGGATCGCGCTGCACTTTTAGCAGAACGTCAGATTCGTCCAGGATTCCGACCGCGCGCCCATTTTCGTCCACCACGGGCAGCTGCGACACGTCCGTGGCGCGCATTCGTTTCACCGCCGTCAGCAACGTGTCGTTAGGCCCGACTGAAATCACTTCGCCTTTTTCGTGCCGGTGGGAGACGAGGTCGCTCAGATCTCCGTGGCTCGGCGGCCTAACGAATCCCTGTTCCGCCATCCAGAAATCGTTGTACATCTTCGAGAGATATTTGTTCCCCGTGTCGGCCACGAAGGTGACGACGCGCTTGCGTTTCGTCTGTTCGCGGCAGTAGCGCAAGGCACCCGCGAGCAGGGTGCCGGTCGACGATCCGCCCAGGATGCCTTCTTTCCGTAATAATTCTCGCGCGACGGTGAAGCTCTCTGCGTCCGGGATCGAGTAGGCCTGCGTCACGAGCGACAGATCAGCGACATCGGGAATGAAATCTTCGCCGATCCCCTCGACCGCCCAGCTCCCCGCTTCGCCGAAGTTTCCTGTCTTCACGAAATCGACGAGGATCGATCCCTCCGGATCCGCGAGAATCATCTCCATGCCGCGCCGCGGTTTTACTCGCGAAAAGAAGCGGCTCAGGCCCGTGAGCGTTCCGCCGGAGCCGACTCCGACGACGACCGCGTCCAGATCGTGGCGCATCTGCTCCCAGATTTCCGGGCCAGTCGAGCGCTCGTGCGCGAGCGGATTGGCCGGGTTGCCAAACTGATTAACGTAGAAAGCGCCGGGAATTTCGTCGGCCAGACGCGCCGCGACATCCTGGTAATATTCGGGATGTCCACGCGTGACATCAGACCGTGCCATTCGCACTTCAGCGCCGAGCGCGCGGACGTGTGCGATTTTCTCCTGCGACATTTTGTCCGGGATCACCAGGATGATGCGGTAACCCTTCGCGCCGGCAATCAAAGCAAGGCCGAGCCCGGTGTTGCCCGCGGTTGCCTCAATCACGGTGCCGCCGGACTGTAATTTGCCTTCGTGCTCCGCCGCTTCGATCATCGCGAGCGCCACGCGATCCTTGATCGAGCCAGTCGGGTTTTGGTTCTCCAATTTCACGAACAACTGGCACGGACCGGTATCCATCCGCGTGATTTCGACGAGCGGCGTATCGCCGATGAGGGACAATATCGCCGGCGGCTTGGCGCGGGCCGCGGCGAGGACTGCCGGGATGTCGATCGTCTCAGTGTCCACGGGAAGGGGTCGTCACTTCGCGACCGGTTCGTCCTTGTGCGACCACTCAGAAACGCTGTCCGCGAGGAATTGGTGGAGAACGTCGAAACGCACCTCGCCGTAGTTCAGCGCGTAACGCAGCTCACCCCCTTTATAGATCCACGTCGTCGGAATCCAGGTGAGCGGCAGCTCCGCAAAGCGCTTGATATGGTCCACGCCACGTGGGCCGGGATCCGCTAGCACGGTCACATTCGGCTGATCGGCAACGTCGAATTTCTGCAGCATGGCGCGGCCATCTTCACCGGCGTTCCAGACCGAGACGAACAAAAAACGCACCTGAGGATTCTCTTTCACCGTCTTCGCTCAACCGCCGCTCTTTAGTTCCGCCTGACAATTCGAACACCACGGCGCCCAAAAATGCACAACGGTGAGGCCCGGCACCTTTACCGCCTCCACGACTTGTTGTTCGGCGGGGCTAGCTTCCAGTGCGGCAATCGCGGTCAGAAGCAACAAAGCAAAAGCGAAAAAAGATTTCATGGCTGCGGAGTTCGAAGCGGCTGCTTTACACTATGCGGAGAATCTAGTGCCGCTCAAGGTAACGACATTACGCGCGACGAACCAAAGACGGTCTTGAGCCGTCATCCCGGGCCGCGCAGACGGCGAGCGCGCTCGCCGATTCAGGTGGCGTGTGCGCGATTTGACCCGCGCCC
>JALYZW010000035.1 GCA_030945725.1 Verrucomicrobiota bacterium
GGCCAGCCATCTGCGGCGGGCGGATTCTGAAGCGACGAGCAATTTGAGGCCGCCGACGCATTAGGTCGTTTGACAACAAGCCGCCGCGCAATCCGATTACGCTTTCGCGTCGAACATTTTTGTTTTCTACTTTGCCGATGAAACGACTACTCGCGTTCGCACTCGCCGCCGCCAGCCTTCTCGCCACCCCTTCGCTTGACGCGGCCAGCGCGCGCGAAAATCAACGGATCCGCGAAGGCAAGATCACCAAGATCGAAGCCCAGCATCTGGTGCTCCGGAAGTATCCGCACGCTACGATCAAGAAGTGTGAGCTGACGCGCGGGAAAGAACATTCCGTATGGATGCTCGACGTCGTCAAGGCAGGCGCCAGCGACGTCACGAAAATACAGGTCGACGGCCGCGACGGCAAAATTCTGCCGTAGCGACATTCGTACCCGACCGGCTGCGGGGCGCAGCGCCGCAAAATCTCAGTGCGACGTGCTAGCTGCACCCCTGGCTGGTGCCGCACTCAGTGCAGACTCCGCAGGCACCGGCGCGCACCACCTTGTCGCTCCCGCAATGCGAGCAGGTCGAATCCATGAACATGTTTCCGAGCGCTTCCTTCACCCGATCGGCGTGGGTCTGGACGTGGCCGTTTGTGTGCGGTGAGCCGTCGTTGGAAATGTGATTCGTGATCACATCCAGCACTTCCTTTTCCGCGGTGCGCGGCAGATCGGAGACCGGCCGATTGATCGCCTTTTTTTCCATCTCCGGCAGTTCTTTCATCGGCAATTCGCTTTGCCCGCGATTCGGCGAAGTCGCTTCCTTGTACCCTTTGATGAACTGGCAACCGAGCCATCGAAAAACGTAATCGGCGATGCTGGTCGCGTTACGAATATCAGGATTTTTCGTGAACCCGCTCGGCTCGAATCGTTGATAAGCGAACTTCCGCACCAGGCCCTCGAGGGGTACGCCGTATTGGAGAGCGATCGAGGTGAGCGTGCCGACCGTGTCCATCAATCCGCCGATCGTGCTGCCTTCTTTCGACATCGTGACGAACAATTCGCCGGGCTGGCCGTCCTCGTAGAGCCCGACCGTGATATAACCTTCGTGGCCTGCGATCTCGAAGCGATGGGTCAACGACATCCGCGTATCCGGCATGCGATGACGGCTCGGTTGATCGAGTTGCCGCCGCAGCTTTGACACTTCGTCATCGAGCTCGAGCACGCGTAGCTCGAGCGTCTCGCGGTCGACCGTCGCGACCGCGCCATCGAGATCCATGCCACCCATGTCCTTCGTCTTTCTCGTGTTCAGCGGCGCGGACCGCTTCGAACCGTCGCGGTAAATGGCGATCGCCTTCAACCCGAGCCGCCACCCTTCGACGTAGGTGTTCATGATCTCGTCGACCGTCGCACTCGGCGGCATATTCACCGTCTTCGAGATGGCGCCGCTCAGGAACGGCTGCGCTGCCGCCATCATCCGCAGATGGCCCATGTAGCCTAACGAACGATGACCCTGGTGCGCCTTGAACGCGCAATCGAAGATCGAGAGATGTTCCGGCTTGAGCCCGGAGGAAATCGTCGAGCCGTCGCTGTCGGTCACGTCTTCGATCGTGTCGAGCGCATCGATGTGCGCGATGATTCGCTCAATTTCCTGCGAGTTATAACCGAGCTTTTCGAGCGCCGGTTTCACAGTCCCGTTCACGATCTTCAACATCCCGCCGCCGGCGAGCAGCTTGTATTTCACGAGCGCGATGTCGGGCTCGATGCCGGTGGTGTCGCAATCCATCAGAAAGCTGATCGTCCCTGTCGGCGCCAGTACGGTGACCTGGGCGTTCCGATAGCCGTAACGCTTTCCGAGCTCCGCGGCGCTGTCCCAAACTCTGGCCGCTTCATCCTTCAGGTAACCGAACTCGTCGTTCGCCTGGATTTCGCTCACGGCCGAGCGGTGCAGTTCGATGACGTCGCGCATCGAAGCGACATTGTTCTTCGCGACCGGCTTCTCGACCCCGCTGCAGCGCGCGTGCTTGTAGCCCGGAAATGGTCCCATCGCCTTCGCCATTCGCGCGCTCTGCTCGTACGCCTCGCCCGTCATGATCGACGTGATCGCTCCGCAGATCGCCCGGCCTTCCGTGCTGTCGTAGCCGTAGCCGTAGCTCATGATGAGCGAACCAAGATTCGCGTAGCCGAGCCCGAGCGTGCGGAAGATGTGCGAGTTCTCCGCGATCTCTTTGATCGGGTAGCTCGCGTTATCGACCAAAATTTCCTGCGCGGTGATGAACAACCGGCACGCCGCCTTGAACCGCTCGACCTCGAAGTTCCCGTCCGAGCCCTTGAACTTCATCAGGTTTAACGAGGCGAGATTGCAGGCTGTGTTATCGAGGAAAAGATATTCCGAACACGGATTCGTGGAATTCTGCCGGCCGGTCCCTTTGCAGGTGTGCCACCTGTGAATCGTCGAATCGAATTGCATCCCGGGATCGCCGCAGACGTGCGTGCCTTCCGCGATTTTCCGCAGCAACGTCCGAGCATCCTTTTGCTCGCAAGGCTTCCCGTCGCGCACCCGCTTCGTCCACCATTCGCGGCCTTCCACCGCCGCGTCCATGAACTCATCGCTCACCCGCACGCTCAGGTTTTCGTTCTGATACATGACTGAGCCGTAAGCGTCGCCGTTGTAGCTCCCGTCGTAGCCCGCCTCGATCAAGGCCCAGGCTTTGCGTTCCTCATTCTGCTTCGCGTTGATGAATTCCTCGATGTCCGGGTGCCAATCTTTCAGCGTGTTCATCTTGGCCGCGCGCCGCGTTTTGCCGCCGCTTTTCACCACGTTCGCGACCTGATCGTAAACCTTTAGAAACGACAACGGCCCGCTCGGTTTCCCGCCGCCGCTCAGTTTCTCGCGCGTCGAACGCAGCGTGGAAAGATCGCTCCCCGTCCCGCTCCCGTATTTGAAGAGCATCGCTTCCGACATCGCGAGACGCATGATGTCTTCCATCGTGTCCTCGACCGATTGAATGAAACACGCGCTGCCCTGCGGATACTCGTATTGTGACCGCGCGCGCTCGGCCTCCCCGGTCTCGCGGTTGAAGAAGTAATTCCCGAGGCCCGCTTCCTTGCCGATTCCGTACTGCTGATACAGCCCCACGTTGAATCAAACCGGCGAGTTGAACGCGCCATGCTGGTTCACGCAGAGCCAGGTCAGCTCATCGTAAAAAACGTCGGCGGCTTCCGCGTTCGCAAAATACCCGTCCGCGAGGCCCCAGTCCGCGATCGTGCGCGTGACGCGATGAATCAGCTGCTTGATCGACGTCTCGCGCCCGCCCTTGTGCGGATCCGTCCCGTTCGCGATGTCACCATAAAAATACTTCGACACCGCGATCTTCGTCGCGAGCGCCGTCCACGCCTTCGGCACCTCGATGTTCTCCTGCTTAAAGATCACCTTGCCGCCATCATCAGTGATCTCGGCCGTGCGCCGTTCCCATTCGATCTGGTCGAACGGCGAGCATTTCGCGTCGCTGAACATGCGCTCGAAGCGCAGCGCGGCGGTCTTTCGCTTCGGAGCGCGGGCACGATGGCGCGGAGTTGTTTTCGACAGTTTTTGTAATGAAGCGGGGCTAATTCCGGGCTTAAGTTGAATCATACGGCGAGGCGCGAACGGGTGGAGGTTGGGAATTTCGTGTGAACAGCCGTGAACACCGGGGCTAATAAGGTGTGAACAGGCGGAAAGAACGTCGAACAACTAGATGCAGGGTAGTTGCTCACGGGGGCCCACAAGATGCGGTGGCGAGGCTGCGCGGTTCAAGCTTAAAACTTCGGATCACGTTCGATTTTTCTTAACCGAATCGCGCCGAGCATCTTCTGCAACCGCGCGACTCCCGCAGAGCGGGCCGCGGTCGTGACAGTCCTTCTGCCGCGAGTAGTTTTTAGCTGCCTTTCCGTGGTCATTCATCCGCCGCGCCAGCGCTTGTGTAGAGGACCACCCGGGCGGAAATTGTTGCATGAGAAACGCTCAGATCGCGCTCGTCACCGGCGCAAATAAAGGCATTGGTTTCGAAGTGGCGCGGCAACTCGCCCGACTGAGATTTCGCGTTTTCGTTGGCGCGCGCAACGCCGAGGCGGGCCGCACCGCGGTCGCGAAACTCAGCGGCGATGGCACGGTCAACTTTCTCGAGATCGATATCTCCGACCCAGCCAGCATCCATCGCGCAGCGGAAGAATTTTCGCGGAGCTCGGACCGCCTGGACGTGCTGGTCAACAACGCCGGCATCATCGTCGAAGGCGACAACGACATCCTCGCGCTCAGCCCCGAAATGTTCGAAGCCACGCTGCGCACGAATACATTCGGACCGCTCCTCGTCGGGCAAGCTTTCGTGCCGCTGCTCCGGAAAAGCGAATCGCCGCGGATCGTGAACGTGTCGAGCGGCGGCGGGCAGCTGGCCGACGGCGCGGACGGCTGGGCGCCCGCCTACTGCATCTCGAAGACAGCGTTAAATAGCGTGACTTCGCAGCTCGCCGCCGCGCTGCCGAAGTTCGCGATCAATAGCATCTGCCCGGGCTGGGTTCGCACCGACATGGGCGGCGAAAATGCCACGCGTTCGATCGCAGAGGGCGCGTCCGGGATTGTTTGGCTCGCCGCAGAAGCGCCGCAGGATCTCACGGGCAAATTCATCAAGGACCGCAAAGTTATCCCCTGGTAGCTGCGCTGCGGCTCAGTTCGGTGAAAACCTCGCAAATCGCATGTTCCTCGACGCCGTGCGATTGCACGCTAATTGTCTCCGCCATGCCTAACGATCCGGCCGCGAAATCCAGGAGCTCAGACGCCGACGCTAAGCCCACCTCGGACGTGGAAAAAAAGGATATCGAGTTAGGAGAAAAGATTGCGTCCAACCGCGATCATCCTCTGGTCAAAGCTGCGGGTACAGCCGGCAAAATTGGCGATCAAGGGCCGCTCTACGTCTTATCGGCCGGATTGTCGGCCATCGGGCTTGCCGCGCGTAACCGTCGTCTCGCGGGGAGCGGCCTATCGATGCTCACCGCGCTTGCCGCCGCGGATCTCGGCAAGCGCCTGACGAAACGTCTCGTCCGTCGGACCCGACCTCACGTCTTGTTGGATCACGGGCGCTACGAAAAAGATACGGGCGGATCGGATCGTAAGCCCGAGCAATCATTCCCCTCCGGCCACACCGCGGGCAGTGTGGCCGTGGCGCGCGCCCTTTCGCGCAACTTCCCTCGCGCGGGGGCCGCTACGGGGGTTGCCGCGCTCGGGATCGGGCTGAGCCGGATCGCGAAAGGCGCGCATTGGCCTCTCGATGTGGCGGCCGGGGCGATCCTCGGTCTGGCCGCGGAAGCATTGTCGGCTGGGTTGCTAACCCTCGTCCTTCGATACGTGCCGTGCAGATGGCGCCGCACCGATGGTTCGCGCAAGCCTTCGCAACAGAGTTGAGCGAGATCGGCCTAACGATCTAAGCTGTCTCCCATGAAACGTCTCCGCGAGGCCGCGCTGATGATTGCGTTGCTAAGCGGCGCCTTCGGCCTGAGCGCGACCGAAGCCGCGAGCGGAGCTGCCTCTTCCACGATGAAAGCCGTCGTCGCCCGCCATTACGGTGGCTCAGAGATGCTAAAGCTCGAGGAGATGCCGGTTCCCGAACCAAAGGAAAGTGAAGTGCTCGTCCGCGTGATCGCGAGC
>JALYZW010000036.1 GCA_030945725.1 Verrucomicrobiota bacterium
GCGAACTTTCGGCGGCCGAGATCGAATTCGTCCTGCACACGGCCGATGCGTTCAAGCAGGTCGGCACGCGCGAGATCAAAAAAGTGCCGGCCTTACGCGGGAAGACGCTCGTCAACTTTTTTGTCGAGCCGAGTACGCGCACACGGATATCATTCGAACTCGCCGCGCACCGGCTGAGCGCGGATGTGATCAATGTCTCCGCGGCCACCTCGAGCCTAACGAAAGGCGAGACGCTGAAAGACACGGCGCGAAATCTCCAGGCCTTGCACGCCGATATTCTGGTCTTACGCCATGGGTCCGCGGGTGCGGCGCAGTTTCTGGCCGAGCGCGTGCAGACCAGCGTGATCAACGCGGGTGACGGCGCGCATGAACATCCGACCCAGGCGTTGCTCGATCTCTATACCATTCGCGAAAAGAAGGGTACGATCGCAGGTCTGCACGTCGTGATCATCGGCGACATCCTGTTCAGCCGTGTCGCCCGTTCAAACATCTTCGGCCTGACGAAACTCGGCGCGCGCGTCACGCTGGTCGGCCCAAGCACGCTCGTGCCGCGCGAATTTGAGAAACTGGGAGTCACTGTTTCGCATCAGCTCGATGAAGTGCTCGCCACCGCGGACGTGGTGAACCTGTTGCGCATTCAGCATGAACGGCAGCGGAAAGAATACTTCCCAGGGATCGGCGAATACGTTCGGCTTTTCGGCCTAACGAAAGCTCGTGCGGAGATCCTCAAGCGCGACTGCCTGATCATGCATCCGGGCCCGATCAACCGTGGCGTCGAGATTGAAAGCGAGCTCGCCGACGGTCCGCGTAGCGTGATCCTCGATCAGGTGACGAACGGCCTCGCCGTCCGCATGGCGGTGTTGTTTTTGTGCGGAGGAATTTCGGCATGACCACGACAATCATCCGCAACGGCCGCATCATCGATCCGGCGAAGAATCGCGACGAAATCGCTGATCTCTGGATTTCGAATGGCGTGATCGTGGCGAAGGCCAACGGCGGGAATGAGAAGCCGGAAAGACCGCCGGCGGATGCGGAAATTATCGAAGCCGGCGGTCTGATCGTCGCGCCGGGCTTGATCGATATCCACGTCCACCTGCGCGAACCCGGTTTCGGTTGGAAGGAAACGATCGAATCCGGTGCGCGCGCCGCGGCGGCCGGCGGCTTCACGACGATCGTTTGCATGCCGAACACCGCGCCGCCGGCGGACAACGCGAGCACGATCGCATGGATCAAGGATCGCGCGGCCGAGGTCTCCTGCGTGAATGTGCTGCCAAGCGGCGCGATCTCAAAAGGCCTCGCGGGAGAAGAGCTCGCGCCGATCGGTTCGCTCGCGCAATCGGGCGTCGTCGCGCTGACCGATGACGGGCGTTGCGTGCAGAACCACGAGCTGATGCGCCGCGCGGTGGAGTACGCGCGGATGTTTGATCTGCCGATCTTCGATCACTGTCAGGATTACAATCTGGTCGGAAACGGGCTGGTCCACGAAGGCTACTGGAGCACGCTGCTCGGTCTGCCCGGCTGGCCCGCGGCGGGCGAGGAAGCGATCGTGATGCGGAACATCTTGCTCGCAGAACTTTGCGATCACCGCATCCATTGCCAGCATTTGAGCGCAGCTGGGAGCGTGCGTCTCCTGCGCGAAGCACGATCCCGCGGCGTGCCGATCAGCGGCGAAGTTTGTCCGCATCACATCGCGCTCACGGACGAATGGATTCAGGGTTTTGACACCAATTTCAAAATGAATCCGCCGCTCCGGACGCAACGCGACATCGAGGCGCTGCGCGAAGGGATCGCCGATGGCACAATCGACATCCTGGCGAGCGATCATGCGCCGCACGCGAAGTTCGAGAAGGAGGTCGAGTTCGACGCCGCGCCGTTCGGAATTCTCGGCCTCGAGACGCAGCTGGGACTATTTATCGATCAGCTCGTGCACAAAACCGCCACGATCGAGATGCCTCGCCTGATCGAGATGTTCACGGTCAATCCGGCGCGCTTGATCGGATCTCACGCGGGAACGTTGAGCACAGGAGCAGCCGCGGACGTGACGTTGATCGATCCCGATATCGAATGGACGGTCGAGCCGGAGAAGTTTCACTCCGCCTCGTGCAACACCCCGTTTACCGGATGGAATCTTAAAGGCCGCGCCGTCCGTACGATCGTGGCCGGGAAAACAGTCTGGCAGTTGTAGTGGGTAGGCGCGGAGTCTCGCGAGGAATCAATTCGTGTAACCGCCCGAGATGTAACTCTCGAGGTGCGCGATCGCGGCCGATTGGTTCGCGATCACACATTTGACGAGATCGCCGATGGAGATGACGCCGCGGAGTTTTTCGCCGTCCACGACCGGCAGGTGTCGCACGCGCTTTTCCGTCATCATGCGCAGGCAGTTTTCGACCGGCTCATGCGGCTGCACCACGGTTAGATTCGTCGACATGATTTCACGGACCGGCGTCTCGCGAGAGCGCTTGCCGCGCAGCATGACCTTGCGCGTGTAATCGCGTTCCGAGATCATCCCGACAAGCTGTCCATCCTGGACGACGACGAGAGCGCCGATATTTTTTTCCGCCATCAGCTCGATCGCATCCAGCACCGTCGCTTCCGGTGAGACGGTGTAAATCTCCGAGCCTTTCCGGCTCAGGATCGCGTCAATCGTTCCGCTTACATCCATAGAATCCGCGGTCGCCGTTTGCACAAGGCGACCAGCAATGACCCGAGGCTAATGACCCCGCACGGATCGTGCAATACTTTCTGCGTCTCAGGCGCTGCGCGACAGGGCGAATTCGAATTCGCGTTGTTGCGGTCGCTCGGACGGTTCGGTCGCAGCGAGCGATAAACGGAGCGCGCGCAGGATGCGGAGACCACGCTCGATCCGATCGGGCCTGATCGAGTAGGGGACGGGAAGCAGTGTGCTGCGGCGATACCGGCTTGAATATGTTTTCATGCGCACGATCATGGACGCATGGGTAGGACATTGGCTGTCCTATGAAATAAAAAAGGTGAAAATATTTGTCGTCCCGAGCGAAGTCGAGGGATCCCGTGGTAAAAACATTAATTTCATCACAAGATCCCCCGCCTTCGCTCGGGATGACAGCGAGTCGGAGATGTTCCCCGCGCCATTATGATGACAAAGAACGCCCATGGCTTCTCGCGTCCGCCCTTGCAGCGCATGATGCGTCTCCACGCGCAATTGAAGGCGGGCGCGTTCCCAAATTGCCGGAAGATGGCGGAGGAGCTCGAGGTCTCGCCGAAAACGATCCAGCGCGACATCGATTTCATGCGGGATCGGCTCGGATTGCCGATCGCCTACGAGCCGCTCCGGTTTGGGTTTCGCTACACCGAGGCGGTGTCCGCGTTTCCGAACATCGAAGTCTCCGAGGGCGAGATTACCGCACTCTTTGTCGCGCAAAAGGCGCTCGCCCAATATCGCGGCACGCCGTTCGAGAAGCCTTTGCAATCCGCGTTCCGCAAGATCACGGAGAGCTTGAAAGACCGTGTCTCTTTTTCCTGGACCGAACTCGACGACGTCATTTCATTTCGCAGCGCAGGCGCGAGCGTGGGGGATCTTCAACTCTTCGAAACCTTGAGCAACGCCGTGCTCCGTTCGGTGGAAGTGGAGTTCGAATACCGGAAGCTGACTAGCTCCGTTTACGAATGGCGGCTGGTCGAACCTTACCATCTCGCCTCGGTCGAAAACCAATGGTACCTCTTCGCTTTCGACCCGACGCGGGCTCAGCTGCGCACCTTCGCCTTGCCGCGCATGCGCCATGTCGCGACGGGCAGACGCCGCTTTCGACGACCGGCTGATTTTTCGCTCGCGAAAATGTTAAGCGAAAGTTTCGGCGTCTTTTCCGGGAGCGGAAAACATCGGGTCCGTCTTTGGTTCGATCCCTTTGCCGCGCGTCTCGTGTCCGAACGGACCTGGCACGATTCACAGCGGATCCGCACCGCGCGCGACGGCTCGATCACAATCGAGTTCCAACTCGGCGGCCTGGAAGAAATCGAGCGGTGGATTCTCAGCTGGGGCAGCCACGTGCGAGCGCTCGGCCCTCGAGCGCTCGTGGAGCGCGTAGAAAGCACCGCGCGCGCCGTCCTTTCCTTTTACGATCGATCCACTGCGACGCGGAATTCTAGCGCAGCGCGCAGAAATAAATCAGCCCCAGCGCCGCGATCAAAAAAATCCCCGTGATCCACCAAAACCGATTCACCGCGCGCGGCTTCGACAGCGCGCCAAATTCTTCCGCGGCAAACTGTTTGTAGTCGAAGCCCGCCTCCGGCAGGTGGAGCGCGTCGTAAATTTGCGCGTCTTCTTTCCAGCCCGAGTTGTGATCTGCGCCGCATTCGGGACAAGCGAGAGCGCCCCGCCGCAAAGTTTCTCCGCAGACCGGACACTCGGCGGGCGTTCTTAGTGTTCCGCGTGGTCTCTTCATTTTCTCCGACTTGCCGTCCTCTCAGCGCTCGCGCACGGCGAATCCGCTCTGATCTTCCGCGGCACGATCCAGGCGCGCAGTGCCGGCGGCGAGGGCGCTTATTGATCGACCCGGTATATTTCGGCGAGGGCCACTCCGGTGATGTCGTTTTTGCCGCGGATAACGGCGGTGTAGCTGCCGGGATCGAGCGTGGTGATGAGGGCGGCTTCCTTGTCACTCGCCGGGGCGAGGCCGAATGATTGCAGCGCCTGCTGGTCTAACGTCGAGTTGCTCTTCCAGTTGTCGTTCTGCAAGATCTTCTCGGAGCCATGATATAGCTCGAGGGTGGAATCAGCGAGCGCGTCGTTCACGCCGTAGTTCTTCAAACTCGGTCCGATTGCGCGGACTACGACGCGCTGCGGAACTCCGGGCTGGTTCTCCGGCGCGGCCACGATAAATCCAGCGATCATCGCTCCATTATCGCCGTGCTCCACTTTGCCTCGAGTAGAGATGTTCACCAGGTCAGTGCTGATCGTGCCGGTGATATCGTAGACTTCGACGAGTGCGACGCCGTTTGTTTTACCGCGAAGAATCGCGGTGTAGCCACCCGCGCCGAGGCTCGTGACCAACGCGGCCTCGTGCGAGTCGTTCGGCGTCAGGCCGTTGGCGTCGAGTGTCTGCTGATCGGCGGCCGAGTCGGTCCTGTAATCGTCGTCGTAGGCCAATTGCGTTCCGTTCGCATCAGTGAGGGTGAGCGTTGGATCAGCGATCGCATCTGCGACGCCGAACGACGTGAGCGACGGGCCGAGGCCGCGCAGGACGAGGGTCTTGGCCGAGCCGCCGCGAATAATGAAACCGGCGATCATGACGTCATCACCGGAGCGAACCGGGCCACGGGTGGAGATGTTCAAGAGCTTGGTCGAGAAATCGGGATTGGTGATCGTGATGGTAGCGACGGAGGGCGGGCCAATCACGGCGCCGCTGCTCGGATTGGACAGGCTGATCTGAAATTGGCGAGTCGGTTGACCGGCCGGTTGCTGCGCGATCTGAATGGCAATCGTCTTCGAAGTCTCGTCCGGTTGGAAAGTCAACGTCCCGGAACTTCGCGCGTAATCCCGACCCGCCACGGCCGTTCCATCGCTGGTCGCGTAGTCGACCCGGTAGGTGCCGGTTGGGTCGGCGGCCCGGGAAAACGTCACCGTTACGTTCGCGACGCCGCTGGAATTCGCGAGGCCGTAATTCGATGAGCCGAACTGAAAGGTGCGGGCGTCGTCATCGATGATCGTGACGACGGCGGAGCTAGGCGAACCAAGACGCGACGCGGTTGTTCCATTGTCCGTTCGTGCCGGCAACGGGTTGGAAAGAACGACATTGAAGTAGGTGCTGCCTTCGATGAATGGCTCGTCGAGGATCGGCACGGTGATGGTCTGCGAAGTCACATTCGCGCCGAAGGTGAGCCGTCCCGCCGTCCGCGTGTATTTGGAGCCAGCCTGCGCCGTTCCGTCGGTCGTCACGTAATCGACCGAGAGTTCCTCGGCGGCGCTCCCGGACCGCTGCACGTCGACCGTCAAAATCACTGAACCGCCCCGTTCGTTCACCGTGTAGGTCGAAGACCGGAGTCGGAAAGTATTCGCATCGTTATCGAGAATGTTGACCGTGGCGGTGCTTTGGCCGCCGACGAAACCGGTGCCGTTCGGATCGGTCAGGGTGACCGTAAAATTCAAGGTCGAGTCGACGTTGCCTTCATCAATGATCGAGACGTTGATCGTCTTCGATGTCTCGCCCGGAGCGAAAGTGAGGGTGCCGCTGGCCGCGACATAATTCCTTCCCGCCAGCGCGGTGCCATCCTTCGTCTCGTAGTTGACCGTCGCAATAAAACCGAGGCCACCCGAGCGGGTGACCGTCAGGGACACCGCCCCCGCGCCTTCATCCACATCATAAGAACGCGCGCTGAATCCGATGGACGCCGTCGGCGAGTCATCATCCGCAATCGTGACCGTGGCGGTCGAATTCTTGCCGATGCTTGCGCCGGTCGCGCCGGTCACGGTGACGAAGAAATTCTCCCCGTTCTCGACCAGCGCATCGTCCAGGACCGTGATCGCGATTGTTTTTTGCGTCTCGCCTGGCCCGAACGTGACGGTGCCATTAGCGGCCACATAATCGGAACCGGCCTTCGCCGTTCCATCGCTCGTCGAGTAGCTCGCTGAAATCGTTGCGCCCGGATCGCCCAGGCGCATCGCGGTGATCGTTAGGCTGACGGTGCTGTTCCCGGGCGTTTCTTTCGCGGAGTAAGCCGTCGGCTCGAATTGCACCGTGCTGCCGCCGCCATCGTTGTCGACGATTGTGACCACGGCGCTGTTTTGATTCCCTACGGCCGCGCCCGCGCTTGGGTTTGAGAGCAGCGCGCTGAACATCTCGTTTCCTTCCACCGCCGCGTCGTCGGTGATCGGAACCGAGAAAGTTTTCTGCGTCTCACCCGGCGCGAAACTGAGCGTCCCGCTCACCGCCGTGTAATCGGAGCCGGCCATCGCCGTCCCGTCCGCGGTGGCATAATTGATCGTGACCGCGAGGCCGATTCCGCCGGAGCGGACAACGGTCAGAACCTGGGAAACTCCATCCTCGTTCACCGAATAATTGCTCGCGTTGAATTCGATCCGGCTCGTCCCGGAATCGTCATCCGCGATCGTGACGGTCGCTGTCGAGCTGTTCGCAGCGAGACTGGCGTTTCCCGGATTCCGGAGATCGACGAAGAAATTCTCCGCATTCTCGAGTGTGCTGTCGTTCGTGATCGGCACCGCGATTTGCTTCTGCGTCTCGCCCGCATTGAAAATAATCGTTCCGCTCGAGGCCGAATAATCCTGGCCCGCGATCGCGCTGCCGTCGCGCGTGATGTAGCTGACCGTCAGCTGCGTACTTGGGTCGCCGAGTCGGTCGGCGGTAACGGTCAAGACCACCGCGCCGGCGGCCTCGTTGACCGTATAAGCGGTCGGATTGAATCGAATGGTCGATCCGCCATCGTTGTCTGTGATCGTGACGATCGTTGTATTTTGGGCACCGAGAGCCGCGCCAAAGCTCGGGGTATTGAGCGCGGCATTGAAGGTCTCGTTGCCTTCGACAAAGGCGTCGTCGGTGATCGGGACGGTAAACGTTTTCGACGTCTCGCCCGAGTTGAACGTCAACGTCCCGCTCGCGCTCGTATAATCGGAACCGGCCACCGCCGTGCCGTCGCTCGTCGCGTAATTCACGCTCGCCACGAGCTGCAGCCCGCCCGATCGCACGACGGTGATCACGACCGAACCCGCACCTTCGTTCACCAAGTAAGTGGCGCTGCTGAATTGGAAAGTGCTCGCCCCCGAATCGTCATCCGCGATCGTCACGGTCGCGGTCCCTTTGGAAGAATTGACGGTCGCATTCGCGGGATTGCTCAGATCCACGAAAAATTTCTCCGCATTTTCCAACTGTGTGTCGTTGTTGATCGGCACCGTGATTTGTTTGTAGGTCTCGCCCGCGTTGAAGGTTACCGTCCCCGTTGTGGTCGCGTAGTCGCCCGGCGCGGTCGCGCTTCCGTCTCGCGTCGTGTAAGTGACCGTAATTTGCTCGCTCGCATCACCGAGGCGCGTGGCGGTGACGCCGAGCGTGGCGACCCCCGCACTTTCGTTCACGGTGTAATCAGTCG
>JALYZW010000316.1 GCA_030945725.1 Verrucomicrobiota bacterium
TACCATAATGTCTACGGGCCGCACGGCACCTTCGACGGCGGCCGCGAAAAAGCGCCGACGGCGATTTGTCGCAAAGTCATTCGGGCGAAGCTCGATGGGACGGACGAGATCGAGATCTGGGGCGACGGTGCGCAGACCCGCAGTTTCATGTACATCGACGACTGCATCCACGGCACGCTCACCATGCTGGAACGGGAAATTCACGGCCCGCTCAACGTCGGCAGCAGTGAACTGGTCTCGATCAATCAGCTCGTCGATATCGTCGAAGATATCGGCGGCGTGAAACTGAAGCGGCGCTACAACCTGAGCGCGCCGAAAGGCGTGAACGGGCGCAACAGCGACAACGCGCGCATCCGCGAGGTCATGGGTTGGGAACCGACGATCAGCCTCCGCGACGGGCTCGAGAAGACGTATCGCTGGATCTACGATCAAATGGCGGCGCCGGCCGCCGTTCGATAACCGGCGGCCCGTCTGCGCGTCAGCGCCCGATCAAGATCAGGATTCCTGCGATGAGCGCGAGGATTCCGAGAACGATCGTCGGGATCGCGACCGTGAATGCGGTGACGATGCCGTAAAGGATGAGGAAAATCGCCAGCACGAGCATCCCGATGTTTTTATTGAAGTTCATATGGCCGCGATGCTGCGCTTCCGGTTTCATCGAACGCAATCAAAAAGGTCGCGCGGCGCTCCGGTCCGTGCAGAACGATCTTACTTATCGCCATCCGCTGGAACCGTCCGATAGGTTCCGATCATTGTGCGTGCCTCTCCGCCTGCCTCGTCGCGGCCAGCCAAATCCCGGCTGATCATTTCGGCGGCAGGAAAGATAGACGACCTAACGAATCGGTTCGTCCCCGTGGGCTGGGAGTCCGATCTGGAAGGGTCTCGCCGTGCGCGGATGATCGCGCGTTTCGGTCTGGCGGGGTTCGTTTTCGGACTGGTGTATGCCGCGTTCTACTCCGCGATCGGCCATCTGTGGGGAGCGGCCATTATCGTTGTTTGCAGCCTTCTCTTTGCCGCCGCGCCCTTCGTGATGCAGCGGACGCGGAAGCTGAAGATCGCAGGCAATGCGCTAGTTGCTACGATGACGCTCGGCTTCGTCGGCTTGTCTTCCGTGGAAGGCGGGATCCGCGGTCATGCCGTGGCGTGGCTCGCGAGCGTTCCGCTTTGCGCGTTGCTTCTGGTGGGGAAACGCTCCGCGCGTTTCTGGGTTTTCGGGAGCATCGTTGGCGCGTGCGTTTTTGTCGCCCTGGAGTTAGCGGACGTGCCGGTGCCGACGACCTACGATCCAGCCTGGCATTCGCTCGTGAACTCCGCGGGCTATGTCGGGTTGATCGCGTTCATGTTCATTCTGGGGATGATCTTCGAGAATGGTCGCGAGCGCGCCTTCGCGAAAATGCAGGATGCGCTCGGGGAGCTCGCGTCATCGAATGGGCAGCTCGTGCTGTTAAATAAAGAGAAGACAGAGTTCCTCGGGATCGCGGCGCACGATCTGCGGAACCCACTCACGACCATCATCACCTACGCGCAGATTCTGAAGCTGCAGCCGCCCGACGTGCCCGCGATCGCGGCGGCGATTGGCACGGCCGGGACGCAGATGAAGGATTTGATTGTGAATTTGCTGGAGGCGAACGCGATCGAGGAAGGGCGCTTCACCTGCAAAATCGAGCGCTGTGATGTGCGCGAATTGATCGCACGAAGCGTGGCCCAGAATGAACTCAGCGCGACGCGCAAACAGATCGTCCTTTCGGTTGCACCTGGTGCGCCTGTGACGGCGGCGGCCGATTTCAGCACGAGCGTGCAGATTCTCGAGAACCTCATCTCGAACGCGATCAAGTACTCGCCGCTTGGTACCACGGTTCGAATCGGCACTTTGGTCGCGAATGGCGAAGCACTGGTCACGGTGCAAGATGAAGGACCTGGAATCAGCGAAGAAGATCGACAGAAAATGTTTGGGAAATTCACCAGGCTGACAGCGCGGCCCACGGGCGGCGAATCGTCCACCGGTCTGGGCCTTTCCATCGTCAAGAAACTGGCGACCGCGATGTCCGGTTCGGTGGAATGCAGCAGTGAGCTTGGAGCAGGCGCCACGTTCACGGTCCGGCTTCCGCGGTGGGAACATGAGGGCGGCGGGTGATCAAGAAAGTGCCGGCAAAACAGCCGCGGCCCGCCGCTTGCTTCGGAAAGCGGGGTGGCGTTCGTCATCACTCAACTCCGCCGCGCGTTCCTGGCCTGTGCGCTCTTCCTTTGGGTTCGTTCAGGTGACGCCGCTGGATTGTTGAGCGACGGCTCGGAGGCTCGGTCGGCTGGCATCGGCGGAACGGAAGCTGCGCAGTCCGGCAGCGCGCTCGCGGCGATGGATTCGAATCCCGCGGCCCTGACCAGTATCGACGGATCAAGCCTCGAGTTGAATTGGGGCGGGGCTTTTTTGCGAGGACGCTTCTCGCGCGATACCGGCGAGAACGCCGGTCTCGAGATGGACTCCGCCTTGCTCCCGGCGGCCGCCTTCACCCTCGCGCCGCCGCGCGGTTTCCCGGTGACGTTCGGCGTGGCGATCATTCCGGAGGTGACCGCCGGAGCCGACTGGCGATACCGTGACGCGCTGGGCGGCTTGGGCGGAACGACGACTTACGGCGATCAAACCAACCGATCGACCATCGTTGCTCTGCGCAGTCAGCTGGGCGTCGGCGTCGAAGTCACTCACTGGCTGTCCGTAGGCGCGAGTGGAGGAGTCGCTTACGATCATAATTCTCTTCACGCGCCGTACATTTTCCAAAGTCAACGGGTGCTGGCTGGATTCAAAACACTGCTCGACCTCGAGGCTGACGGCTTTGCGCCGAGCTTCGATTTCGGCGCGCAGGTCCATCCCTCTTCCCGGCTGACGTTGGGCGCGAGCTATCGACCGAGCAGCACGATCGAGACCACCGGGCACGCGTCGGGAAATGCGTCCGCGCAGCTTCAGGCCCTGGGCGGCGGGTTCGCGCAAGCGGAGCCGAATTTTCATTACGATGCGGAGGTGCGCACCGTCCTCCCGCAAGTCGTCTCGACCGGCGCGGAGTGGCAGGCGCTCGATTGGCTGCGCCTGGTCGACGGGATCGATTGGGTGAACTGGTCCCGCGCGTTTGATCAGCTGGAGATTCGCCTAACGAGAGGTTCCAACTCCGATATTAACGCGGTCGTTGGTGCCGATTCGATGACCGACGTCGCGCCGTTACGCTGGCGCGACCAGTTCGTTTATCGGGCGGGGATGGAATTCGCGCTGCCCGGCGGATTCACTGCCCGGACCGGCTACAGTTACGCGCGAAGCGCCGTCCCGTTGGAAACGCTTACGCCGCTGACCGCGGCGATTTTCGAACACAAACTCGCGGCTGGAATTGGTTATCGAACGGGCCGATATCACGCAGACTTGGCGTGGCAATGGAGTCTCCCGGTGACCCAGCACGTGGAGTGCAGTGCACTTCTCTCGGATGAATATTCGCGCACTTCCGTGCGGGTCAGCGGCCAGTCCCTGCAACTATCGACGGGCATCGCGTTCTGATCGCAGCTCCGCGTCGAAGAATTCGAGGATGCGCTGTTGGCGGCGCAGTTTGGGAATCGGATCGCTGACCATGTGCGTGCCGAGAAGGGGAAGCAGGGTGAATGATTTACCGGCATCGAAAAGGGCGGCGGCGAGCTGCGCCGAATGCTGGAAATAAACGTTATCGTCCGTCAGGCCGTGGATGAGAAGGAGCGGCCGCTTGAGTTCGGCGGCGTACGTAAGCGCGCTACTGACTCGGTAAGCCTCCGGATTTTCGCCCGGCAAACCGAGATACCGTTCCGTGTAATGGGTGTCGTAATTTTCCCACGTCACCACCGGCGCGCCGGCCACGGCGCAGCGGAAAACGTCCGGCCGTCGGATCGTCGCCATCGCGGAAAAATAGCCGCCAAAGGACCACCCGACCACGCCGACTCGACCAAGGTCCATGGCCGGTTCTTTTTTCGCGAGCGCCTGTAACCCGGCGATTTGATCCTCCAGCGCAATGTCGATAAAATTCCCGCGAATCGCACGCTGCCATTCGCGGCCGTGACCGGGCGTGCCGCGGCCATCGATCACCGCGACGAGGTAACCGCGATCGGCCATCCATTGGTCGATCAGATAGCGATCGGGCTGAGCCACCACCTGCTTACTGGTCGGACCGGCGTAGACGTCGAGGATCACCGGATAGTGAGCGTCTTTTTTAAAATCGCGCGGCCTAACGAGTGCCGCGTCCATCGGTCGTTCGCCCGCCGTGCGGGTGATTTCAACGTTCGGTAACGTCGATGGATGCTCCGCGACGGAGGGCAGCTCGGCGATTTTGCCGTTGTCCTTTGTGCGCAAAATTTCCCAGCCACTGCGCCCATCAGAGAGATGGAACTGGTGCAGAAAGACGTCCGGGTATTCCCCGAAGATAGCGTCATGACGGCCCGCCTCGCTCGTGAGGCGCTGCGGCTCGGCTGCGTCATGCAGCGAGAAACGGAAGAGCTGCCGCTCTCGCGGGTCGCTTCCTCCCGCCACAACGACGGCGTGATCGAATTCGTTCGGTGCGACAAATTCCTCCAACCCGAAAGCTGGCGGCGAGATTTCGCGAACGAGCGCGCCATCCGCCGAATGCAGTTCCAATTGCCAGCCGCCGCGCTTTTCGGTGGTCCAAAGAAACTGGCTGCCATCTTTCAGCCAGACCGGCATCGGCTTCTTGTCGAGATTTAGCCAGGCCCGGTCGGTTTCGCGAAGAAGCTCGCGCGTCGCGCCTGTTTTCGGATCGGCGGTGAGGAGCACCTCTTCCTGCTGGGCCCGATTCTGCACAAGCAGGCAGAGAGGCGCGTTCCCCTCCTTCCAAACGACACGCGCGAGGTACGGAAACTTCTCGCGGTCCCATTCCATCCAGCGCGTTGCTCCGCCGCGGCGGGCAACGATCCCGAGGCGTGTTTTCGCGTTATTCGTGCCGGCGCGCGGGTAGAAGTTTTGCGCCGGCGGAAGCTCGGGATGCAGCGGATCCGAAATGAAGCGTGTCTCGACGCCCGTGTTATCGACCTCTTCATAGGCGAGCCATTGTCCGTCGGGCGACCACCAAAAACCTTCGTGGCGATCCATTTCGTCCTGCGCGACGAACTCCGCGACCCCGTGCTGGACGAGGGCGTTCGCGCCGGAGGTGACCGCAATGTCCGCGTGGTTCGCGATGTCGATCACGTGCAATTCGCCGGCGCGGACCGCGGCGACGGCAGTTCCATCGGGCGAGAAACGCGGATCAATCCATTCGCGTTCCGGCAGCTCAATTAATCGCGAGTCGGCGCGGCTGAGCACGAAGAGCTTGCCGGATAATGAAACCAGCAGCTTCGTCCCATCTTTCGTTAGCTGGAAATTCGTAAAGCCTTTCAAGCTCTGCCGTTCGCGCTCCCGGCGGCTGCGTTCTTCCGGCGTCGGTTCTTCTGCGCCGCCGCCGAGGAGTTTTTCCGGCGCGAGCAACTCGCGCAATTTCTGATCGGCGAGGGTAAACTCATAGAGACGCAAGACGGGATCGCGCGGACCGCCGCGCAAAAAGATCACCGCCCGGCCATCGGGTGTGAGCTGCGGCGAGACCGGCTCGCCTAACGAGTAGTTCCGCGTCTCGGCCAGTTCACGGAAGTGTTGCAGATCGGCTGTCTCCGGTTCCGCAGAAAAAACCTGGCTGGCGCAGGCCGCGAGACAGACAACAAGAAGCGCCCGGCGCGACGGGTTCAGCGCAAATTTCATCTGAACGGTTTGCGCCGCCGCGCGCGAGTTGGCAAACAATAACAACTGCGTCCTCCCGCCCGGCATGGAACCGAACCGCGGCCGCGGTTCGATGTCATTTAGTCTATGAATCGCACGCACATTCGCTGGTTGCCGCTCGTCGCCGCTGCGCTCTTTTTCGGCTATCAATATTTTACTTCGGAAAAGTTTGTGAACCCGGAGACGGGGCGGAAGAGTCACGTCGGCCTTTCGGAAAAACAGGAAGCGGCGCTCGGCCTGCAGAGTTATCAGAAGGTGCTGTCAGAATCGCAGCCGATCACGTCCGGCGCGGACTTCGACATGGTGAAACGCGTGACCGGTCGCCTCGCGACCGCGACCGGCTCTGCGGCGAAGGACTTCGACTGGCAGGTGTCGCTCATTCGTGATCCAAAGGTGAACGCGTTCTGTTTGCCTGGAGGAAAAGTGGTCGTTTACACGGGGATCATCCCGGTCGCGCAAAATGAAGCGGCCCTTGCGACTGTGCTCGGCCACGAGATGGCGCACGCGACCTCGCGCCACGGCGCGCAGCGCGTGTTCGAGCAAAATCTCACGCAGACTGCGATGACGGGAATCGCGGTTTCGGTTTCGAACGAAGACTACGGCAAGCAGCGCGCAATCATGGGCGCGATCGGCGCCGGCGCGCAGTTTGGCGTGTTGATGCCG
>JALYZW010000048.1 GCA_030945725.1 Verrucomicrobiota bacterium
ACTTCCCCTACGGGCCGGCTTCCCAAAATGCGCGACACGCTCTACCATCAATCATCGGAAATCTTGTTATGGCAATCACTCGTCGTTTTCTCTTTGTCGTGTTCTTCTTCTGCGCTCTGGCCGCCGCGGTTTGCGCGCAAACTTCCACGCCCGCGGCGAAGCCGGAGCCGTCGGCGCCCGCGGTGACGGAGGGGAATTACGACATTCGCTGGGGCGTGAAGATTCCGCTCCGCGACCGCGTGGAACTCAATGCCACGATTTATCTGCCCAAAGGTGGAGCGGCTCAAAAAACGCCGGTGATCTTCACTCTCACTCCCTACATTTCGGACAGCTACCATGCACGCGCGGCTTACTTCGCAGCGCGGGGGTATGCGTTCGCGCTCGTCGATGTCCGCGGCCGCGGGAACTCCGCGGGTGACTTCGAGCCGTTCGTCAATGAAGACCGCGATGGGCACGACGTGGTCGAGTGGTTCGCGCAGCAGCCTTTCTGCGACGGCAAAGTGACCATGTGGGGCGGCTCGTATGCAGGGTTTGATCAATGGGCGACGGCGAAGGAACTTCCGCCGCATCTCGCGACGATCGTGCCGGTGGCGGCGGCGCATCCCGGCCTCGACTTCCCGTTTCCGAACAACGTCGGCCAGACCTATCCGATCCGCTGGATGACCTTAACCAGCGGCCGGACCGGACAGCAGAATCTATTCGCGGACTCGAAGTTCTGGCAGACGAAGTTTTTCGAGGCCTACCTCCAGCATCTCCCGTTCAAATCTCTCGACAGCTTCGTCGGAAACCCGAGCGCTAATTTCCAGCGGATCGTCCAGCATCCCACGCCGGACGCTTACTACGACGCGATGGTGCCGACGACGGAACAATTTCGCAAAATCTCGATGCCGATCCTCTCGATCACCGGGCAGTACGACGGCGATGAGCTCGGAGCGATGACATTTTACCGTGATCATTTAGCGAATGCTTCCGCGGAAGCGCGCGCGAAACATTTTCTCGTCATCGGCCCGTGGGATCATGCGGGCACCCGCACGCCGACGGACGAAGTGGGCGGAGTGAAGTTCGGCCCTGGCAGCCTGCTCGACGTCAACGATCTTCACCGGCAATGGTACGACTGGACGCTAAAGGGCGGACGACAACCGGAGTTCTTGAAGAAGCGCGTTGCGTATTACGTCCTCGCAGCCGGAAACACCGGCGCGAACGGCGAGTGGCGATACGCGGACACGCTGGAGGGAACGTTTGCCGGCTCGCGCACATTCTTTCTTGGATCTAAAGATGGCGACGCGAACGGCGTCTTCCGGTCGGGGGTGCTTTCGGAGGCGCAGCCCGCGGCAGGGACGGACCGGTTCACCTACGATCCGCTCGATCTGCACCGCGGCGAAATCGAAGGGACCGATGAACGCGCGAAGACGGGAGAGCTCGACCAGAGATTCGCGCTCAGCATGGGGCAGGACGGACTGGTTTATCACAGCGATCCGCTCCCCGCGGAGACTGCGTTCATTGGTTGTCCGGAGGTGAGTCTGTGGGTTTCGATCGACACGCCGGACACGGATTTGTCGGTCGATTTGTATGAAGTGCTGGCCGATGGGACGAGCATCTCGCTCTGGGGCGATGCCCGCCGCCTGCGCTATCACGAATCCCTGCGTCAGGAAAAGCTGCTCAAGCCCGGCGAAGTCGTGCGTTGCGACTTTAACCCGGGGCTCTTCGTCGCGCGCCGGCTGGATAAGGGAAGCCGGCTGAGGTTGGTGGTGACCGCACCGAACTCGATTTTCTTCCAGAAGAACTACAACTCGGGCGGAGCGGTCGCGGAAGAAACGGCGAAGGATGCGAAGACGGCGCACATTACGGTCTATCACGACGGCACGCACGCGAGCGCACTCAAACTGCCGCTCGCCCCCAGCTCGCCGGAAAAAGCGAAACCCTAGCGAACGAAAAGGCTACGGCTTAAAGACCGGCTTCGATTGCGTCGGCGGCAGGCTTTTCTCGAACTCGGCCTGCTGCTTTGCCGCCACGCGCTGCTCGGTACGCTCGTCCGCTTTTTGTTTCAAACTCGGACCCGGAGCAGCGCAGCCGGTCGCGAAAATCG
>JALYZW010000070.1 GCA_030945725.1 Verrucomicrobiota bacterium
TGAAAAAGCGGAGCGCTTCGTGGCCGCCTTCGCGGCCGACGCCGCTTTGTTTCATCCCGCCGAAAGGCACCCGCAAATCGCGCACCATCCAGCAATTTACCCAGACGGTGCCGGTGTGGATGCGCTCGGCGATGCGATGAACGCGGCCGGCGTTTTCCGTCCAAACGCTCGAGGCGAGCCCGTACTCAGAGTCGTTCGCGTAGCCGATCACCTGCTCTTCGTCATCGAAGGGCGTGATCGTCACGACCGGCCCAAAAATTTCCTCGCGGTTCACGCGACACGTGACGGGCAAATCTGTGATGACGGTGGGCGAGAAAAAATAGCCGTGCGCGCAGCGTTGGTTGATCGGTTGCGGAGCCTCGCCACCGAGCAGGACCGTGCCTCCTTCGCGCCTGGCGAGGTCCACGTAGTAACTCACTTTTTCGAGCTGCGTTTGCGAAACAATCGCGCCTTGTTCGGTGGCCGGATCGTGCGGATCGCCGATCGTCAGTTTTGCGGCGGCGGCCACGAAGCGTTCGACGAACTCGCGATACGCCGGGCGTTCGACAAAGATCCGTGAACCGCACAAACAAACCTGGCCCTGGTTCGCGAACGACGAGCGCAAGCTGCCGCTGATGGCGGCGCCCAGATCCGCGTCAGCGAAAACGATGTTCGGGTTTTTCCCGCCCAGCTCGAGCGACACTTTCTTGAACAGCGGCGCGCAGGTTTCCGCCACCTTCCGACCAGTAACCGTTCCGCCGGTGAACGAAATCGCGACCACCTTCGGGTGCGCCGTAAGGGCGCCGCCTACGTTCTGACCGGTGCCTTGCACGATGTTTAAGACGCCGTTCGGCAAACCCGCTTCGCGGCAGATTTCGCCGAGGAGAAACGCAGTCATCGGCGTCAGCTCGCTCGGTTTTGCGACCGCGGTGTTTCCGCAGGCGATCGCGGGCGCAATTTTCCAAGTGAGAAGATAGAGGGGCAAATTCCACGGCGCGATCAATCCGACGACGCCGAGCGGCAGCCGGAGCGTGTAGTTCAAGGCGAGGCCATCGGTGACGTGCGCTTCGCTTTCGGTGTGCAGAATCGCGGTCGCGAAGAAGCGGAAATTCGCGGCCGCCCGCGGGATATCGAGGCTCCGCGCGAGCGAGATCGGCTTCCCCGTGTCGATCGATTCCGCGCGAGCGAGTTTATCCAGGTCGCGATCGATCAGGTCCGCGATCCGAAGCAAAATGCGCGACCGTTCAGCCGCAGGCGTCGACGACCATGCTGGAAATGCTTTCTCCGCGGCAGCGACGGCGAGCGCGACATCGGCGCTGTCGCTGTCAGCGACCAGCGCGTAGGTCAGCCCGGTCGCAGGCTCGATGTTATCAAGATACCGACCGGCGGAAGGCTCAACGAATTCGCCGCCAATAAAGTTTCGGATCCGAATTTGCCTGGACCGCTCGGCTGGCGCTGACGCGGGCGAACTCGATACGGCTTTGGGTTCCGCTAGCACGCTCCAAGATTCCGCGACTCTGTGCGGAATGACAAAAAGAAAAGTGGCTCTTCGCGCTAGGTCGAGAGCTCGTCCAGAACCGCGCGCGCAGCCGACGCGCTGGCGGGCGTGTCGCCAAGCGTACCGATCGCCGTCTGTAAATCGACGAGCATCTTGCTCCGGACGGTCGCGTCGCAGAGCAACGTCAGGAGTGCGTCGGCAATCGCTCGCGGATGAGCGTGATGCTGGATGAGTTCGGGCACAATTTCGCGGCCAGCGAGAACGTTCGGCATTCCCAGAAATTTTACCTTCACCACCAGGCGCGCGGCGGCATAGGTCAGCCAGGAAACCTTGTAGACGAGCACGAAAGGCATCCGAAAAAATGCGGCTTCGAGCGTTGCAGTTCCGGAGGCGACTGCGCCGACCGCGGCGCGGCGCATCAGGTCGGTGGCTTGTCCCACGGTCACGATGAAATTGTCCGTCTCCGCCAGGATCGCGCGGATTTCTGTCGCGAGGCTTTCCGATGCGGCCGCGACTTCGAAACGCAGTTGGGGACGGGCGCCGATCATCAGCTGCGCAGCCGACTGTAGGATGGGCAAAATCTTTCGCACTTCTCGCAGTCGGCTGCCCGGAAAAAGCCCGACCAGATTTTCATCGCGCGTGAGTTCGTCGTGCGCAGTCGCGAGATTCTGCAACATCGGATGGCCGACAAATATCGTGCGCAGGCCCGATTGATTATACAGCTCCGCTTCGAACGGAAAGATGCAGAGCATCAGGTCAAGTGACCGCGCCATGCGCGGAATGCGTGCGCGGTTCCAGGCCCAAACCTGCGGGCTGATGTAGTAGATAATCTTGCCGGCGAAATTCCGACGCCGAAGTGCACGGGCGAGGCGGAGATTGAATCCCGGATAGTCGATCAACACGATTCCGTCCGGTTTCGCGGCCGCGATTTCGTCCAGGGTCGCCGCGAATTCCTCGCGGAAATAGCCATAGCGCCGCACGACTTCCCAAAGCCCCACCACCGCCGCCGATTCGCTCCAGTTTCGGAATGCGCCGCCGGCGATCGCGTGCATCTTCGGTCCGCCCCGCCCGGAGAATCGGACCTGCGCGTCCAGCTCGCGCAGCGCGAGCATCAACGCCGCGCCATGCTCGTCGCCGCTCGCTTCCCCTGCGACGAAATAGAGATGCTTAGACACTCCAGCCCGCGGCGATGCGCGCGGTGATCTCGACCGCGAGCTCGAGCGCGGCGGTTGCTTCCAATCCCGAAACTTTCGGCGCTCGGCCCGTCGTCGCGCATTCGATGAACGCCGCGAGCTGTTGCTTCAAGGGCTCTTCGCGGTCGATCGGAACTTCTTCGCGCGCGATCCCGGTCGCGGTTTTGCGGAAGACTTCGCCGGTCTGATTTTGGTAGTCGAGCGACAGATACGCGTCCTCCTGGAAGACCCGGATTTTCCGCATCTGCTCCGGGCTGATCCGACTCGACGTAATGTTGGCCACGCAGCCGTTCGCGAAGCGGAGCCGCGCATTCGCGATGTCTTCGCCTTTGCTCAGGACCGGCACTCCCACCGCGTCGATATGCTGCACGGGCGATCGAACGAGGTGCAGGATGATTTCGAGATCGTGAATCATCAGATCGAGCACCACGCCGATGTCGGTGCTGCGGTTTGGGTAAGCCGATAATCGATGCGCTTCGATGAAACGCGGGCGCGTCAGGCGCTCTTCCAGCGCACTCAACACGGGATTGAAGCGCTCGACGTGGCCGACCTGAAGAACGAGCCGGTGTCGTGCCGCGAGCGCGGCCAGTTCGCCGGCGTCGGCCGTGTTCGCCGCGATCGGTTTCTCCACCAGGAGATGTTTTCCCGCCCGCAACAAATCGCGCGCGACAGTGAGATGCGTACTCGTCGGTGTGGCGACGGACGCGGCATCAATTTGTTCCGCAAAATCGGCCAGCGAACTGGCTGCCTTCACGTTGTATTCGCGCGCGACTTCGGCGGCGCGTTCCGGATCCGTATCGTAAATCGCGGCGAACTCCGCCTGAGCGGATTCGGCATACAAGCGCGCGTGATTTTTCCCGATATGGCCGACGCCCACCACTCCGACGCGTAGCTTACTCACGCGCGCCGTCCTTTTTCCGGAAAAGTTGTTCAGATGAGATTGGCGACATCGTGCGTGAGCCGTTTACCATTTTCTTTTTTGCGCGGATACGCAATCCTCAGTTCGATGCCCGCTCCCCAGACGCGATTGCACGTGCAAAAGACGTACAAGCTCTATATCGGCGGAAAATTCGTCCGCGGAGAAAATGGCCGACTC